>CAIWPS010000485.1 GCA_903914615.1 uncultured beta proteobacterium
GCCGATGTTCAATCAGCACGAAGTCTTTTTTGCGAGTTTGACTGCGGCGGCCAGGGAGACCCGTATGCGTCGACCGATGACGCTCTGGCAGCGCTTGCTGGATTTTGCCGACAACTCGCCCTACCTGCGCCCCTTGTTGTGTTTTCTGGTGGCGGTCTGCATTGTTATTGGCCTCTACGAAATCCGCTACCTCGCGCATCCTGGGAGCACCTGGCTCTTGCCCTGAAGGCGGCGCTCGCCGCTCACGGCGTCAAGGCTGATCCGCACCGCACGGCCGACATCGCGTCGATCCTGCGCCCGCCAGGGACCACACACCGCAAAGGCACGCCGACCCCCGTGCTCTGCGGCCCGATCATGGGGCCTTATGACCTGGAGCAGTTCGATGGGCTGGAAATATATGCAGCTGGTGGCTCTCGCGACTTGGGTGGGGTGGTGGCGCATGGCGGCGCTGAGTTGCGAAGTCCTCGAAGAGTGGTCACTGGACTACGAGCGAAACTAGAGGTCGCCCATGCACCTGAGCCCATTGACTTTGACGCACTTGCTCGCGGCTGTGCGCAGCTCCGGCGCCTGCGCGATACGCGCGGAAATGTCGCGGAACCTCTATGGTATGCTGGTCTTGGAGTACTCACGTTCTGCGCACGCGGCGATGCTGTTGGTCATGAATGGTCGAGCGGATACCAGGGCTATTCGGCGCGAGAGACACAGGCGCGGCTGGATCGCGCCCGCCAGCTCGGCGGGCCGACAACATGCGCGCGCTTTCGCGATCTCGACCCTGGACAATGCGCAGGCTGCCGTTTCGGTAACTCCACGCCACTGGAGGCGGCCCGCGAACTGCGGCCCCAGGTCGAAAAGGCGCAGGCTGCGCCAAGCCCACAAGCGCCGCGCGTCGATGTCCCTCTGGACGGGCCGCCGCCTGACGGATGGCAGCCCATAGAGGGGCACAACGAGTACAGGTTCAGCGGCGTCGAGCTGGTTTTCCATTCCGAAGACGAAGCGGGCAAGCCGACCGACGCCAAGCTGACCGCCTACCCCGTGCTGTTCAAGTCAGTTCATGTGGGCGAGATCAAGCGCGACCAGAACTACTATCTCATGCAGCACTGGAAGCCCCACGAGGGCTGGCGAGAGATCGAGTTGAAGGCTTCACAGATCTTCGGGCCGCAGATGTCGTCGACCATGGCCGATCTCGGCATCGTGGTCCACAACCCCGTTCGCTTCCAAGCTTACGCGCGCGACGCGGTCGATACGCTCCAGCGTCAGGAGAGGGCCAAGATGCAGTTCGAGCAGTTCGGATGGAAGGCCGGCAACACCGCGTTTCTGTATGGCGACGTGCTCTACACCGCTGACGGCTTCGAGCCCACCGCGTTGAGCAACGAGCTGCGCCATCGCTCGCAGTGGCTGCGCCCGGCCCCAGGGGGCTCTGTGGAGGGCTGGAAGGCCGCCGTGGACAATCTCATGGGCAAGGGCAGCGAAGGCATGTCTTTCTGCATCCTGGCCTCGTTTGCGGCC
>CAIWPS010000486.1 GCA_903914615.1 uncultured beta proteobacterium
ATGCCGCGCCCGGGCACCGAGCGCACCGGCGCCAGCTGCAGGCCCAGCTGCGCCGCCAGCCCGCGCACGATGGCCAGGCCCAGGCCGCGGCCGCCGCGCGAGGCGCCGCTGCCGGCGCCGCTCAGCTGCACGTAGGGCTCGAACACCGCTTCGAGCTTGTCGGCCGGAATGCCGCGGCCGTTGTCGATGACGTCGATGACCAGCGCGTCGCCTTGCGGCCGCAGCGCCAGCACCACGCGCGCCGGCTGCCCGGGGCGCACGCCGACGCTGTAGCGCACGGCGTTGCCGGCCAGGTTCTGCAGCAGCCGGGCCAGCTGCGTGCGGTCGGTGTGCAGCCAGCGCGCTCGGCCGTGCACCCGCAGCTGCAGCACCGTGGCCGGGTGGGTGGCCTGCAGGTTGGCGGCGATGCCGTCGAGCAGTTCGCGCAGGTCGAAAGCCTCGGCATGCGACTGCAGCGCGCCCTGCTCGATGGCGCTGAATTCGCTGAACTGGTCGAGCATGGCCACGGCGTCGTCGGCGGCGCGCATCTGCTGGCGCAGCAGGTCGTGCCAGCGGGTGGCCGCAGGGCTGTCGTCCGCCGGCCGCGACTGCAGCGCTTCGGCGAACAGCCGCACCGCCTGCAGTGGCTGGCGCAGGTCGTGGCTGATGCCGGCCAGCAGCCGCGTGCGCGCGCCCTGCAGCGCCGTCAGCTCGGCCGTGCGCTGGTCCAGGCTGGTGATGAGCGAGTCGCGCTCGGCCAGGGCGCGGAAGAGGCGGCGGTCCTGGCGCTCGATCCAGATGAAGGTGCCGCACACGGCCAGCGCGCTGATCCACAGGCTGGGGTAACTGGTCTGCGCCGCGTCCCAGGCCGCCATCGTGACGGCCGTGGCCAGCAGCAGCGCCAGGCCGCCCTCGCGCCGGCCATGCCAGCCCAGGCTGGCCACCGCCACCAGCAGCAGCATCGCCAACGAGGCCGCTGCGCCACCGGCCGCCACCTGGGCCGAGCCGAGCGCCGCGCCGCAGGCCAGCGCCAGCGGCAGGGCGCGGGCGTGCGCACGCACCAGCGCCACCCCCAGCGCCGCGCACAGCAGCGCCCACAGCCACACCAGCTGCGTCGGCCCCAGGGTGGGCGAATGGGTGAGTCGGCGCACCGTCTCCAGCGCCCCCAGGTCGTACGGCAGCAGCCACTCGACCCAGCTTTGCGCCGCCAGCGCGAACACGCCCACGCCGACCAGCGCCAGGCCGAGGCGCCGGCGCCGGCGCGGCAGCTCCATGCCGATCGAGCCGCCGCCGGCCTCGCGGCCGGCGGCGGGCGCGGCGTCGGGCTCAAGGGAATGTGCTTGTGCCACCGACCATCATCTCCGCGCCGGAAGGCCTGCCCGGGCCGGCCCCGGGGTGTTCATGGGGCGGCGCTGGCGCGCATCGAAGGCACGCGGTAGCCGCGCTGGCTCAGCAGCACCAGCAGCTTGGTGCGGTTGGGCGCGCCCAGGGCCTGCAGCGTCGCGGTGACGTGCTTCTTCACCACCACCTCGGAACGGTCGAGCAGGCGCGCGATCTCCTTGTTGCGCAGGCCCTGCACGACGTAGCCCAGGACCTCGATCTGGCGCTCGGTCAGGCCCAGTGCGGCCAGCTCGGCGAGCTCGCGGCCGCCGCTGCCTTCCATCGACGGCACGGCCGCCAGCCCGCCCGAGACCGACTGCGGCAGGTGGATGCGGTGGTCGATGAGAACGCGGGTCAGCGCGTCCTTCAACTCGGCCGGCGCGGCGGCCTTGCTGATGAAGCCCATGGCGCCGCCGTCCAGCGCCGCCAGCACGGTGTCGCGGTCGTCCTGGGCGCTGAGGATCACCACCGGCACATACGGGAATTCCTCACGCAGGCGGTGCAGGCCGGCCAGGCCATGAACGTCAGAAAGCGTGAGATCCAGCAACACGAGGTCAAAGCGGCCCGCCGTCTGCAACGACTGCACGGTCTCGGCCAGCGAGCCGGCGAGCTGCACGCGCAGCTGCGGCAGCACTTCGGCGATGAGCAGCTGCAGGCCGTGGCGCACCAGACCGTGATCGTCGGCAAGAAGTACCGAACCGTGGGGGTGCGTGGCGGTGTTCATCGGCAGTGCGGGGGCAGGATGGTGTAGGCCGCGCCGGGCGAGCGGCGCGGGCCCAAGGTATCACGCGGAAACCGCGCCCCGCCAGCGCCGGCTTATACCTTGGTGTCCTGTTCAGTCGGCGCGCCGACTGGCGAAATAGCACCCATGCCGGACGACGTCCGGGCCACCCCAGGAGCCACACCATGAGCCGCACCTTCAAGTCCTACGCTGCCACCCTCACCGTCGCGGCCGCCCTCCTGGGCGCCCTCGTCGCGACCAACGCCCACGCCCAGTCGGCCGACCAGGTCAAGGCCGACTTCGCCCGCGCCATCTACCTGAACTCCGCCGCCCAGGTCCACAACGACCGCCCGCAGCCGCTGCTGCGCGCCGTGGTGGTGCTGCGCGTCAAGCTCAACGAGCAGAACCAGTGGCAGGCCGAGGTCTTCCGCGACAACCCCGACCAGCCCGAGATGACGCGCGCCGCGCTCGACTCCGTCGCCAAGCTGCCCGCCCCCGTCGGCCTGACCCCGAAGGCGATGGACATGCTGCACAACGACGGGCTGGTCGAAGCCTGGCTGTTCCAGAACGACGGCCGCTTCGCACTGAAGACGCTGGCCAAGCCGCAACGCGGAGCCTGAGGGGTAGCATTCCCGCCCGTCACCCTGCCAAGCCGGAGCGCCCGCCATGAAACTTCGTCGCCCTTTCGCCCTGCTGGCCCTGGCCGCGGCGCTGGCCTGCGGTGCGGCCCAGGCCCAGGAGAAGGTCCTGCGCGAAGGCCAGGTCACGCAGCAGGCGCTGATCGACGCCCTGGCCCCCGCCGCCGCCGCCTCGGCGCCCGAGGAAGACCCGCCGCGCAGCCGCAGCTTCCGCCCGATGGTGCGGCCGGCCGCGGCCGCCGCAGGCACCGCAGCCACCGCCGCGCCGCCGGCCCGCGCGTCGATCCTGGTCACCTTCGTCACCGACTCGGCCGAACTGACGGCGCGCGCGAAGAAGGCGCTGGACGTGCTGGCCGGCGCGATGAAGTCCGACAAGCTGGCCAGCGTGCGCTTCACCATCGAAGGCCACGCCGACCCGCGCGGCAGCGAGGAACACAACCTCAAGCTCAGCCAGGGCCGCGCCGACAGCGTGCGCCAGTACCTGATGAGTGCCCACGGCCTCACCGCCGAGCGCATCCAGGCCGTCGGCAAGGGCAGCAGCGCGCTGATGAACCCCGGCGACCCGGCCGCCCCCGAGAACCGGCGCGTCACCATCGTCGCCGTACCTTGACCGCCGCGAAGCGCCTGCGGCGCGTCCCCCCGGGGGGCGCCGCCAGCGGCCCGGCAGAGCCGGTGCCGCGGCGGCAGCTCGAGTGCGTCTCGAGCGGGCCAGGCGGATGACACGGGCTGGGCTGGACCGCTGAATTGGGCGTCGCGCCGCCTGCGCTGCTGTGGGCGCTGGCGTGCGCCCTGGGGCTGCTGGCCGGCGCGCTGCTGTGGCGCCAACGTGCGAAGGCCGAACGCGCGGCGCGGCGTGCCGACGGGTTGCGCCGCTTCAGCGAGACCTTGCGCGACAGCGACGAACCTCTGGCCCATGGCGACACCTTGCGCCAGCTGCTGGCGGCGCAGACCGGCTTTGCCGTCACCCTGCTGCTGCTGAAGGACGCCCTGCCGGCGGCCGACGAGATGCCTGCCGCGCTGCTGCTGGGCACGGCCGCTGCCGACCCGCTGGCCGGCCTGTGGCTGGCGCTGCGCGAGTCGCACGCCTTCGGCCCTGGCACCGGTCGCCATGAACAGCAGGGCGACTGGTACATGCCGCTGCGCGGCCGCCATGGCAGCCGCGGCGCGGCCTGGCTGGCACTGCCCGCACTGCCGCGCGAGGCCACGGCGCTGCGCCTGCACGCCCAGGCGCTGTGCGACCAGCTGGGGCTGGCGCTGGAGCGCGCGCAGACCGCCCGCGCCGCCGCCCAGGCGCGCGAGCAGGCGCAGGCGCAGCAGCTGCGCAACACGCTGCTGGCGGCCATCTCGCACGACTACCGCACACCGCTGGCGACCATCCTTTCGGCGGCCACGGCGCTGCAGGAGCAGGCCGAGCGGCTGTCCATCGAGCAGCGGCGCCGCCTGGCCACCAGCATCGCCGCCGAAGCCGACCAGCTGTCACGCCTGACCGACAACACGCTGCAGCTGGCGCGGCTGGACGCGCCCGGCCTGGCGCTGCGACGGGACTGGGAGTCGGCCGAGGAGCTCGTCGGCGCCGTGCTGCGCCGCCTGCGCCCGCGCGACCCCGGCCGCCGCGTGCGATCGCGGCTGGAGCCGGGGCTGCCGCTGCTGCACTGCGACGCCGTGCTGCTGGTGCAGCTGCTGGACAATCTGCTCGACAACGCGCTCAAGCATGGTGGCGAGGAAACCCCGGTGGAGATCCTGGTGCGGCGCCTGGGCGAGCAGGTGGTGATCGCCGTGCGCGACCGCGGCCCTGGCGTGCCGCCGGCCTGGCGCGAGCGCGTCTTCGAGGTCTTCCAGCGCGGCCAGTCGGCCGGCGGCCGCGGCGTCGGCGTCGGCCTGGCGGTGTGCCGGGCCATCGCCCGCGCGCATGGCGGCGAGCTCGTCTACCGGCCGCGCGGCCACGGCGGCGCCAGCTTCGAATGCCGGCTGCCGGTGGTCGAGCCGCCGCAGGCACCTCAGGCGCCTGCACCATGACGCTGACCGTGCTGCTGGTCGAAGACGACCGCGAACTGCGCCGCACGCTGCGCGGCGCGCTCGAGGTCGAGGGCTACCGCGTGCTCGCCGCCGCCAGCCTGGCCGACGCCACGGCGCTGTGGTCGCATGCCGAGGGCGGCGTCGACCTCGTCGTGCTCGACCTCGGCCTGCCCGACGGCGACGGCCAGACCCTGCTCGCGCGCCTGCGCCGCGAGGCGTCGACGCCGGTGCTGGTGATCTCGGCGCGCGACGGCGACGGCCAGAAGATCGGCCTGCTCGACGCCGGCGCCGACGACTACCTCGTCAAGCCCTTCAGCCTGGGCGAGCTGCTGGCGCGCATGCGCGTGGCGCTGCGCCGCCGCGGCACGGCGCTGCAGCCGGCGCTGACGCGCTACGTGCGCGACGGGCTGGAGGTCGACCTCGCCGCGCGCAGCGTCGGCCTGCACGGCCAGCCGGTGCACCTCACGCCCACCGAGTTCGAACTGCTGGCCCAGCTGGTGCGCCGCGCCGGCCAGGTGGTGACACACCGCGCGCTGCTGGCCGAGGTCTGGGGCCCCGAGTTCACCGAGCACACGCATTACCTGCGGCTGTACATGGGCCAGCTGCGGGCCAAGCTGGAAGCCGACCCGGCCGAGCCGCAGCGCCTGTTCACCGAGCCGGGCGTGGGCTACCGGCTGGTCGAGCCCGACCCGCCCTGATCGAGATGCGCAACCGCGCCCTGATGCCATCCTGATGCCGGGGCGGTTAACCTCCGCCGCAACGCCACTCGCGCCGCGACCCCCTCATGCCCGCCTCCGCCCCTGCCGCCGACGCCCCTGCCGCACCCAGCCACCCCGCACGCCAGGGCCTGGCCGCGCTCACGCTGGCGGCCATCGGCGTCGTCTACGGCGACATCGGCACCAGCCCGCTGTACACGGTGGCGGAAATCTTCAAGCCCGCCACCGGCGTGGCGCTCGACGCCCGCAACCTCGTCGGTGCCATCTCGGTCATCTTCTGGGCCCTGATGCTGGTGGTGACGCTGAAGTACGTCGTGCTCATCCTGCGCGCCGACAACCATGGCGAAGGCGGCGGGCTGGCGCTCACCGCGCTGGCCGCACGCGCCGTGCGCGACAAGCCGCATCTGCGCCACGTGCTGCTGCTGCTGGGCGTGTTCGGCGCCACGCTCTTCTACGGCGACAGCGTCATCACGCCGGCGATTTCGGTGCTGGGCGCGATGGAGGGGCTGGAGATCGTCACCCCCGGCCTCAAGCCCTACGTGGTGCCGCTGTCGGTGCTGGTCATCGCCGGCCTGTTCCTGGTGCAGCGCATGGGCACCAGCTTCGTCGGGCGTTTCTTCGGGCCCGTCATCGTGGTCTGGTTCGGCACCCTGGCCGTCGTCGGCGTGACGCACATCGCGCAGCAGCCGGCCATCCTGGCAGCGCTGAACCCGTGGCACGCCTGGGACTTCCTCACCCACCGCGGCTGGCACCTGTTCGCCGCCCTCGGCGCCATCGTGCTGGCGCTGACCGGCGCCGAGGCGCTGTACGCCGACATGGGCCACTTCGGCCGCAAGCCCATCCAGATCGCCTGGACCGGCCTCGTGCTGCCGGCGCTGGCGCTGAACTACATGGGCCAGGGGGCGCTGCTGATGGGCGACCCGAAGGCGATCGAGAACCCCTTCTTCCGCCTCTTCCCCGAGGCCCTGCTGATCCCGGCCGTGGTGCTGGCGACGATGGCGGCCATCATCGCCTCGCAGGCCGTCATCTCGGGCGCCTACTCGATGACCAAGCAGGCCATCCAGCTCGGCTTCCTGCCGCGCATGGAGGTGCGCTACACCTCGGCGCGCGAGGCCGGCCAGATCTACCTGCCGGCGGTGAACTGGCTGCTGGCCATCGGCGTCGTGGCCGCGGTGCTGGGCTTCGGCAGCTCGTCGGCACTGGCCGCGGCCTACGGCATCGCGGTGACGCTGACGATGATGATCACCACCGTGTTGACCTGGTTCGTCATCCGCGACGGCTGGCACCTGCCGGCACCGGTGGCAGCGGGCGCGACGGTGTTCTTCCTCGTCCTGGATGCGCTGCTGGTGGCCGGCTGCCTGGTGAAGTTCCTCGACGGCGGCTGGTTCCCGCTGGCCCTGGGCCTGGGCCTGTTCGTCGTCATGAGCACCTGGGCGCGCGGCCGCGAGCTGCTGATGGACAGCATCCGCAGCGAAGGCCTGGAGCTGCAGCCCTTCATCGACGCGCTCGACCCGCGCACCATCCACCGCGTCGAGCGCACGGCGGTGTACGCCGTGGCCAACCCCGAGACGGTGCCGCAGGCGCTTCTGCACAACCTCAAGCACAACCAGGTGCTGCACGAGCGCAACATCGTCCTCAACGTGCAGTTCGCCGACCGCCCGTGGGTGCCGATGAACGAACGCCTGCAGGTCGAGTCGCTGGGCCACTGCTTCTGGCGCGTGACGCTGCGCTTCGGCTTCATGAACACCCCCGACGTGCCCAAGGCGCTGGCCCTGGCCGATAGCCACGGCCTGCGCATCCCGCTGTTCGAGACCACCTACTTCCTCAGCCGCGAGACCGTGGTGCCGACGCCGGGCAGCGGCATGCTGCACTGGCGCGAAAGGCTGTTCGCGGCGATGAGCCGCAACGCCAGCGGCGTGGTGGAGTTCTTCCGCCTGCCCGACAACGCGGTCGTCGAGCTCGGCACCCGCGTGCAGATCTAGGGCGTTAGCCGCCGGCCGCGCGCCGGCGCGCGAAGTCGACGAACCAGGCGATGCACTCGGCATTGGCCATGGCGTCGCGGTGGAAGACCTGGGCCGGCTCGGCCCCCAGCAGCAGCTTCTTCACCGGCAATTCCATCTTCTTGCCCGACAGCGTGCGCGGAATGGCGGCGACCTGGAAGATGTCGTTGGGCACGTGGCGCGCCGACAGGGCCTCGCGGATGGCGCGCTTCAGGCGCGCCGCCAGCGCTTCGTCGAGCACCAGCCCCTCGCGCAGCACCACGAACAGCGGCATGTAGCTCTCGCGGCCGAGGTATTCGAGGTCGACGACCAGGCTGTCCAGCACCTCGGGCTGCACCTCCACCGCGCGGTAGAGCTCGGCCGTGCCCATGCGGATGCCGTGGCGGTTGATGGTGGCGTCGCTGCGGCCGTAGATGACGGCGCCGTGCGAGCCCGACTCGGGGTGCGCCACGATGCGGATCCAGTCGCCGTGGCGCCAGATGCCGGGGTACATGTCGAAGTAGCTGTCGATGTACCTGCGGTTGTCCTGGTCGTTCCAGAAGCAGAGCGGCATCGAAGGCATGGGCTGGGTGCAGACGAGCTCGCCGACCTCGCCGACGAGGGCCCTGCCGTCCTCGCTCCAGGCCTCGACGGCGGCCCCCAGGCAACGGCACTGCATCTCGCCCTTGACCACCGGCAGGTCGCGGTGGCCGGCGACGAAGGCGCCGGCGAAGTCGGTGCCGCCGCTGATGGGGTCGAGCCAGATGTCGCGGCCATCCACTTTCGGCAGGTGGTCCCAGATCCACTGGTAGCACTCGTCGGACAGCGGGCTGCCGGTGCTGCCGATGGCGTGCAGGCGCGAAAGATCGGCCTGCTGCATCGGCTCGACCTGCGCCTTCAGGCAGCTGGCGTAGAAGGCCGCGCCGGCACCGAACCAGGTCGCCTGCGCCGCGCCGGCGAAGCGCCACAGCGTGCCCCAGTCGGGCGCCTTCGCGGGGCCGCCGGGGTTGCCGTCGAAGAGGCAGATGGTGGTGCCGCCCAGCAGCGCGCCGACCTGCGCGTTCCACATGATCCAGCCCGTGCTGCTGAACCAGCAGCAGCGCTCGCCGGTGCCGACGCTGGGCGCGACGTCGTTGTGCAGCGTGCCCTTGAGCAGCTCC
>CAIWPS010000487.1 GCA_903914615.1 uncultured beta proteobacterium
CCTCACCATGCCAGCACCCCTTCGCGGTATTTCTTCGATGGCCACGCGCCAGCTGCTGGCCGAGCTGGTGGCGGCCTACACGTCGCAGTCCGGCCGCGCCGTGGCGGTCGAGTCGGTGGGCGGGGTGGACGCGGCGCGGCGCGTGCAGGCCGGCGAGACCTTCGACGTCGTCGTGCTGGCTTCCGATGCCATCGACAAGCTCGCTGCCGCCGGCCACGTGCTGGCGGACAGCCGGGTGGGCCTGGTGCGTTCCCCGGTCGCCGTCGCGGTGCGCGCCGGCGCCGCGCTGCCCGACATCGGCAGCGAAGATGCCTTGCGCCACAGCGTGCTGGCGGCGCGCACGCTGGGCTACTCAACCGGACCCAGCGGCAACCACCTGCTGCGCCTGTTCGAGCGCTGGGGCATGGCCGACGCCGTGCGCGAGCGCACCGTGCAGGCGCCGCCCGGCGTGCCTGTCGGCGCGCTGGTGGCGCGCGGCGAGGTCGAGCTCGGCTTCCAGCAGCTCAGCGAGCTGCAGGGCATGCCGGGCGTCGCCGTCGCCGGCACGCTGCCGGCAGGCGCTGCCTTCATCACCACCTTCAGTGCCGCCATCGGCGCGACCAGCACGCAGGCCGCGGCGGCGCGCGAGCTGCTGGCTTTCCTGGCCTCGCCCGCTGCCGACGCGGCCGTGCGCCGCCACGGCATGGAACCGGCGCGCGCCGACGCCACTTCGGAGACCCCATGATCATCGACTGCCACGGCCACTACACCACCGCGCCCAAGGCGCTGGAGAACTGGCGCAACGCGCAGATCGCCGGCATCAAGGACCCGACAGCCATGCCCCGGGCGGCCGACCTGAAGATCAGCGATGACGAGCTGCGCGAGAGCATCGAGGCCAACCAGCTCAAGCTGATGAAGCAGCGCGGCAGCGACCTCACCATCTTCAGCCCGCGCGCCAGCTTCATGGCCCACCACATCGGCGACTTCCAGGTCAGCAGCACCTGGGCCGCGATCTGCAACGAGCTCTGCTTCCGCGTCGCGCAGCTCTTCCCCGACCACTTCATCCCCGCCGCGATGCTGCCGCAGAGCCCGGGCGTGGACCCGGCCACGTGCATCCCCGAACTGGTGAAGTGCGTCGAGCAGTACGGCAACGTCGCCATCAACCTCAACCCCGACCCCTCCGGCGGCCACTGGACCAGCCCGCCGCTGTCCGACCGCCACTGGTACCCGATCTACGAGAAGATGGTCGAGTACGACATCCCGGCCATGGTCCACGTCAGCACCAGCTGCAACGCCTGCTTCCACACCACCGGCGCGCACTACCTGAACGCCGACACGACGGCCTTCATGCAGTGCCTCACCTCCGACCTGTTCACCGACTTCCCGACGCTGCGATTCGTCATCCCGCACGGCGGTGGCGCCGTGCCCTACCACTGGGGGCGCTTCCGCGGCCTGGCGCAGGAGCTGAAGAAGCCGCTGCTGAAGGACCACCTTCTGAACAACATTTGGTTCGACACCTGCGTCTACCACCAGCCCGGCATCGACCTGCTGACGAAGGTGATCCCGGTCGACAACATCCTGTTTGCCAGCGAGATGATCGGCGCCGTGCGCGGCATCGACCCCGAGACCGGGCACCACTACGACGACACGAAGCGCTACATCGAGGCCAGCACGATCCTTGCCGGCGACGATCGCTGGAAGGTGTACGAAGGCAATGCGCGCCGCGTCTACCCGCGGCTGGACGCGGCACTCAAAGCGAAGGGGCTCTGACCATGTTCGAACTCGGCGTCGTCCACCGCAACATCACCCGCGCCGACCGCGTCGCGGCCGACCAGCTGGCGCAGTTCGGCGCTTCCACCGTGCACGAGGCGCTGGGTCGCGTGGGCCTGCTCAAGCCCTACATGCGGCCGATCTACGGCGGCGCGCGCATCTCGGGCACGGCGGTGACGGTGCTGCTGCAGCCGGGCGACAACTGGATGCTGCATGTCGCGGCCGAGCAGATTGCGCCAGGCGACATCGTCGTCGCCGCCGTCACGGCCGACTGCACCGACGGCTATTTCGGCGACCTGCTGGCCACCAGCTTCCGTGCCCGTGGTGCCCGCGGCCTGGTCATCGACGGCGGCTGCCGCGACGTGCGTGACCTCACCGAGATGGGCTTTCCGGTGTGGACCAAGGCCATCAGCAGCAAGGGCACGATCAAGGCCACGCTGGGTTCGGTGAACGTTCCCGTCGTCTGTGCCGGCGCGCTGGTCCACCCGGGCGATGTCATCGTCGCCGACGACGATGGCGTGGTGGTGGTGCCGGCCGCGCTCGCCGTGAAGACGGCCGCCGCCGCCGCGGCGCGCGAGGCCAACGAGGCCGAAAAGCGCGCCAGGCTGGCTGCCGGGGTGCTGGGGCTGGACATGTACAAGATGCGCGAGCCGCTGGAGAAAGCCGGCCTGCGCTACGTGGACTGAACATGGAAATCGCCCTCATCGGCTACGGCGAAGTCGGCCGCATCCTGGCCGAGGACCTGCGCGCGCAGGGCGCGGCCGTCAGCGCCTACGACCTCAAGCTCGACACCGACCACGGCCACCCGCTGCGCGAGCATGCCGCGCGGCACGGCGTGGTGCTGGGTGCGGCGCATGCGCAGGCCGTGCATGGCGTCGACCTCGTCATCTCGGCCGTCACCGCCAGCCAGGCCGTGGCGGTGGCGCAGGCCTGCGCGCCGGCGCTCAAGCGCGGCGCCTTCTTCCTCGACTTCAATTCCGCCTCGCCCGGCGCGAAGATCGCCGCCGCCGCGATCGTGAATGCCGCCGGCGGCCGCTACGTCGAAGGCGCGGTGATGACCAGCGTGCCGCCCTACCGCATCAAGGTGCCGCTGCTGCTGGGCGGGCCCGACGCCGCGGCGCTGCTGCCGCGGCTCAAGGAGCTCGGCTTCGCGCCGCGCGTCGCCAGCGAGGAGCTCGGCGTGGCCAGCGCCACCAAGATGTGCCGCAGCGTGATGATCAAGGGCCTGGAAGCGATGGTCATCGAAAGCTTCACCACGGCGCGCCACTACGGCGTCGAGGATGCCGTGATTGCCTCGCTGCGCGAGACCTTCCCCGCCATCGACTGGGAAAAGCAGGCCGCCTACTTCTTCCAGCGCGTCATCGAACATGGCCGCCGCCGCAGCGAAGAGGTGCGCGAGGTGGCGCAGACCGTGCGCGAGGCCGGCCTGGAACCCTTCAGCGCCAGCGGCACCGCCGAGCGCCAGGCCTGGGTGGCCGACCTCGCCGACGCCGGCCTCTTCGGCAGGCGCGGCGAGCCGGCCTTCGCGCGCAGCGCCGACTGGCGCACCGAGGCCGACCGCATCCTGGCGGACATCGAGGCCAGGCGCGAACCGCCACGACCCCATTCCATCTTCGTCCGGGACCTCGCACCTTGAAGACCCAGGTTGCCATCATCGGTGCCGGCCCGGCGGGGCTGCTGCTGTCGGAGATCCTGCACCGCCAGGGCGTGACCAGCGTGGTGCTCGAGCAGCGCAGCCGCGAGCATGTGCTCTCGCGCATCCGCGCCGGCGTGCTCGAGCAGACCACCGTCGACCTGCTGCGGGCGAACGGCCTGGGCGAGCGCATGGACGCGCAGGGCCATCCGCACGACGGCATGCGCATCGTCTGGGCCGGGCGCGACAGCTTCTTCATCGACTGCCAGAAGCACCTGGGCAAGCGCTTCATGTCCTACGGCCAGACGCAGATCCAGGAGGACCTGTTCGCCGCCGCCGACCGCCGCGGCGCCCTGGTGCTGACCGAGGCCACCGAGGTGCAGCCGATGGACATCGCCGGCGAGCGCCCCCATGTGCTGTTCAGGCACGGCGGCGAGTCGCACCGGCTGGACTGCGACTTCATCGCCGGCTGCGACGGCTTCCACGGCGTCTCGCGCAAGTCCATGCCCGCGGGCGTGCTGCGCGAGTACGAGAAGGCCTACCCCTTCGGCTGGCTGGGCATCCTGTCGCGCACGCGGCCGCTGCCCGACGTGACCTACGCCAACCACCCGCGCGGTTTCGCGCTGGCGTCGATGCGCAGCGACACGCTCAGCCGCTACTACGTGCAGGTGCCGCTCGCCGACAAGGTCGATGACTGGAGCGACGACCGCTTCTGGAGCGAGCTCACGGCCCGCTTCCCGCCCGAGCTGGCGGCGCGCATCGAGACCGGGCCGTCGATCGAGAAGTCGATCGCGCCGCTGCGCAGCTTCGTCGCCGAGCCGATGCGCCACGGCCGCCTGTTCCTGTGCGGCGACGCCGCCCACATCGTGCCGCCCACGGGGGCCAAGGGCCTGAACCTGGCAGCCTCCGACGTGTTCTACCTGGGCCGCGCGCTGGCCGCGTGGTACGGCAGCGGCCGCACCGACCTCATCGACGGCTACAGCGCCATGGCGCTGCGGCGCGTCTGGAGCTCGGTGCGCACGTCCTGGTACCTCACCAACCTGCTGCACCGCTTCCCCGGCGCCAGCGAGTTCGACCAGCGTGCGCAGGAAACCGAGCTCGACTACCTCAAGGCCTCGGCGCATGCCCAGGCCTCGCTGGCCGAACAGTACGCCGGCATGCCTTTCGAGACGGCCTGAAGCGGCCTGAAGCGACCTGGACCCGATGACCTTCACCAAGACCCCCGGCTGGCTGGACTGGTACGCCGGCCCCAGCAAGCCCCGCTTCCAGCTGCCCGCGGGCAGCGTCGATGCGCATTGCCACGTCTTCGGGCCGGGCGATGCATTTCCCTACGCGCCCGAGCGCAAGTACACGCCCTGCGACGCCGGCAAGGCGCAGCTGTTCGCGCTGCGCGACCACCTGGGCTTCGCGCGCAACGTCGTCGTGCAGGCCACCTGCCACGGCGCCGACAACCGCGCGATGGTCGACGCCTGCCTGGCCTCGGGCGGCCGGGCGCGCGGCGTCGCCACCGTGCGCCGCACGGTGAGCGATGCCGAACTGCAGGCCCTGCACGCAGCCGGCGTGCGCGGCGTGCGCTTCAACTTCGTCAAGCGGCTGGTGGACTTCACGCCCCGCGACGAACTGCTGGAGATCGCGCAACGCATCACCCCGCTGGGCTGGCATGTCGTCATCTACTTCGAGGCCGTCGACCTGCCCGAGCTCTGGGACTTCTTCACCGCGCTGCCGACCACGGTGGTGGTCGACCACATGGGCCGGCCCGACGTGAGCCTGCCCGTCGACGGGCCGCAGTTCGCGCTGTTCCAGCGCTTCATGCGCGAGCACGAGAACGTCTGGAGCAAGGTCAGCTGCCCCGAGCGGCTGAGCGTCACCGGCCCCAAGGCTCTGGCCGGCGAGCAGGCGGCCTACCGCGACGTCATGCCCTACGCGCGCCGCATCGTCGAGAGCTTCCCCGACCGCGTGCTCTGGGGCACCGACTGGCCGCATCCCAACCTGAAGGACCACATGCCCGACGACGGCCTGCTGGTGGACTTCATCCCGCACATCGCCACCACCGCCGAACTGCAGCGCAAGCTGCTGGTGGACAACCCGATGCGCCTGTACTGGCCGGAAGAGGAGACGCGCCCATGAAGGTCTGCCAGCGCCCGGCCGTCGCCCTGTCGGGCCTGTTCGCGGCCGCCCTGCTCGCCGCTTGCGCCAGCCCGCAGCCCACCGCGGTGCCGCTGGCCTGCGCGGAACTGCCTGCCGCGTTGAAATCGCTCACGACGCTGCCTGCGGTACGCCTGACCGCGGCGAGCGAGGTGCCCGCCGACGACCAGGGCCACCCCGCGCTGTGCCGCGTCACTGGCGTGGCCAGCGAGCGCACTGGCAGCGACGGCCGCCACTACGCCATCGGCTTCGAGATGCGGCTGCCGGTGGCGTGGAACCACCGCTTCCTGCAGCAGGTCAACGGCGGCAACGACGGCAAGGTCCAACCCGCGCTGGGCAACCTCGGCGTGCTGGAGGCGGATGCGCTGCAGCGCGGCTTCGCCGTCATCAGTTCCGACTCCGGCCACAGCGACGCCGACCCGGCCAATGCCGCCGCCGGCCTGACGCAGGGCAACGTCTTCGGGCTGGACCCGCAGGCGCGGCGCGACTACGGCTACAGCGCCGACGACACCGTCTTCCGCATCGCGCAGGCCCTCATCGAACGCCGCTACGGCGAACCGCCGCGGCGCAACTACATCGCCGGCTGCTCCAACGGCGGCCGCCACGCGCTCGTCGACGCCACGCGCTGGGGCGAGCGCTACGACGGCGTGCTGGCCGGCGACCCGGGCCTGAACCTGCCAAAGGCGGCGGTGCAGCATGCCTGGGACGTGCAGAGCTGGCGACTGGCCAACGCCGACATCCGGCAGGCCTTCAGCCCTGCCGACCTGAGGGTGGTGGCCGACGCCGTGCTGCGCCAGTGCGACGGGCTGGACGATCTCGTCGACGGCATCGTCGGCGACCTGGCACGCTGCCAGCAGGCCTTCCGCCCTGAGGCGCTGACATGCCAGGGAGGCCAGACCTCGAACTGCCTGGCGCCGGCACAGGTGGCCGCGTTGAAGCGCTCATTCGCCGGGCCCCACGACAGCCAGGGCCGCGCGCTCTACGCCGACTGGCCCTGGGACGCCGGCATTGCCGCCGGCAACTGGCGTTTCTGGAAGCTGGAAAGCCGTATCCCGCCTTGGAACCGCATGCCCCTGATCGCGACCATGGGCGCCGGCTCGCTGAGCTACGTCTTCACCACGCCACCGACGCCGACGCCGGGCACGCCCGATGCGTTGCTGCAATACCTCGTCAGCTTCGACTTCGACCGCGACGCGCCGCGCATCTACGCCACCGATGGCGCCTACACCGAGTCGGCGATGGCCTTCATGACGCCGCCGGATGTCGACGACCCGCGGCTGGCGTCGCTGCGCGCCCACGGCGGCAAGCTCATCGTCTACCACGGCAACAGCGACCCGGTGTTCTCCGTCAACGACACCACGAACTGGTTCGCCCGGCTGCGTGCCCATGGCGGCGGCGACTTCGCCCGCCTGTACACGGTGCCGGGCATGACCCATTGCAGCGGCGGGCCCGCCACCGACCGCTTCGACGTCCTGGGTGCACTCGTCGACTGGGTCGAAGAGGGGCGTGCGCCGCAGGCGCTGGTGGCCACCGTCGATCCGCACAATGCCGATCTGCCGGCGGGCTGGTCCCGGGCGCGCACGCGGCCGCTGTGCCCCTGGCCGCAGGTGCCGCGCTACGGCGGCGGCGATACCGAGGCGGCGGCGAGCTTCCGCTGCATCGAGCCTTGAACCGAGGACATTCGCCATGGCCCTGGACAAACCCTACAAGGACGTGCCCGGCACGACCATCTTCGACGCCGAGCAGTCGCGCAAGGGCTACTGGCTCAACCAGTTCTGCATGAGCCTGATGAAGCCCGACAACCGCGAGCGCTTCAGGGCCGACGAGCGCGCCTACCTGGACGAATGGCCGATGAGCGAAGCGCAGAAGCAGGCCGTGCTGGCGCGCGACCTCAACCGCTGCATCGGCCTGGGCGGCAACATCTACTTCCTGGCCAAGCTCGGCGCCACCCACGGCAAGAGCTTCCAGCAGATGGCCGGCAGCATGACCGGCATGACCGAAGAGGAGTACCGCGACATGATGATCTCGGGCGGCCGCTCGGTCGAAGGCAACCGCCATGTCGGCGAGGACGGCAGCGCGCAGGCGCACCGGCAGCCGCAGGGCAGCAGCACGAAAGCGGGTCTTTGACGATGGCCCGCATCACCGCATCGGTCTACACCAGCCACGTGCCGGCCATCGGCGCTGCGCTGGACCTCGGCAAGTCGCAGGAACCGTACTGGCAGCCCCTGTTCCGCGGCTACGACTACAGCCGGCAGTGGCTGCGGGACAACAGGCCCGACGTCATCTTCCTCGTCTACAACGACCACGCCACCGCCTTCAGCCTGGACCTCATTCCCACCTTTGCCATCGGCACCGCGGCCGACTACGCCGTGGCCGACGAAGGCTGGGGCCCGCGGCCCGTGCCCAAGGTCATCGGCCACCCCGAGCTGGCCTCGCACATCGCGCAGAGCGTGATCCAGGACGACTTCGACCTCACCATCGTGAACCGCATGGACGTCGACCATGGCCTGACGGTGCCGCTGAGCCTGATGTGCGGCCAGGTCGATGCATGGCCCTGCCCGGTCATCCCCTTCGCCGTCAACGTGGTGCAGTATCCGGTGCCCTCGGGCAGGCGCTGCTTCAACCTGGGCCGGGCCATCCGCAAGGCCGTGCAGAGCTACGACGAGCCGCTGAACGTGCAGATCTGGGGCACCGGCGGCATGAGCCACCAGCTGCAGGGGCCGCGTGCCGGGCTCATCAACCGCGAGTGGGACCAGCGCTTCCTCGACCGCCTGATCGCCGAGCCCGCGGCGCTGGCCGAGCTGCCGCACATCGACTATGTGCGCGAGGCCGGCAGCGAGGGTATCGAGCTGGTGATGTGGCTGATCGCCCGGGGCGCGATGAGCGACGCGCCGCCGAAGGTGCTGCACCGCTTCTACCATGTGCCGGCGTCGAACACGGCGGTCGGCCACCTCATCCTGGAAAACCCATGACCCTCAAAGTCGCCCTCGCCGGTGCCGGCGCCTTCGGCATCAAGCATCTCGACGCGATCAAGCTCATCGACGGCGTCGAGGTCGTCTCGCTGGTCAGCCGCGACCTGGCCAAGACCCAGGACGTGGCCGCGAAGTACGGCATCGCCCATGTCACCACCGAACTCGCCGCCAGCCTGGCGATCAAGGAAGTCGACGCGGTGATCCTGTGCACGCCGACGCAGATGCACGCGGCGCAGGCCATCGCCTGCCTTCAGGCGGGAAAGCATGTGCAGGTGGAGATACCGCTGGCCGACCGCCTGGCCGACGCCCAGGCCGTGGCGGCGCTGCAGAAGAACACCGGCCTGGTGGCGATGTGCGGCCACACCCGGCGCTTCAACCCCAGCCACCAGTGGCTGCACCACAAGATCGTCGCGCGCGAATTCGCCATCCAGCAGATGGACGTGCAGACCTACTTCTTCCGCCGCAGCAACATGAACGCGCTCGGCCAGCCGCGAAGCTGGACCGACCACCTGCTGTGGCACCACGCCGCGCACACGGTGGACCTGTTCGCCTGGCAGACCGGCAGCCCCATCGTGCAGGCCCACGCGGTGCAGGGCCCGATCCACCCGCAGCTGGGCATCGCGATGGACATGAGCATCCAGCTCAAGACTGCCAGCGGCGCCATCTGCACGCTCAGCCTGAGCTTCAACAACGACGGCCCGCTGGGCACCTTCTTCCGCTACATCGGCGACACCGGCACCTACATCGCGCGCTACGACGACCTGTACACCGGCAAGGACGAGCGCATCGACGTCAGCCAGGTGGACGTGTCGATGAACGGCATCGAGCTGCAGGACCGCGAGTTCTTCGCCGCCATCAAGGACCGCCGCGAACCCAATGCCAGCGTGGCACAGGTGCTGCCCTGCTACGAGGTGCTGCATCGGCTCGAGCTGCAACTGGGTGGCTGAGGCAGCCGGGAGGCCTTCTTATCCACCAGAACGACGATCTGGGCTTTCATGTCGCTGCAGCTTGTGGACTCCATCGGCATCAGGCTGATCTATGACGGCGTCGGCCCCGTCTCCTGGCGCCGTGGTCCTGGGGACTTCGGCTTGCAGGACAAGGCGGGTGTCCTCCACCCAGGCGCGCCGGGGTCGGATGGCGTGGTCGTCTTCACCCTGACACTCCAGGTCAAGCCGCATGGCGCGGGCGCGCCGATCTTCCTGGGTGCCTTCGCCCATGGGCCGCCGGCTGGCCGATTTCTCTACCTGGGCTGGCGCAACACCGAAGGCGGCTTGGCTCAACGTCTGAAGCTTCCCTTGGGCACCATCACCCGGGACGACGTGCGCGAAGCGCAGGCCCGGCAGCAGCCCCTGGTGGGAACGCTACGGGATCACCACCCGCGAGCGACTTCCACCGGAGCGAACATCGGCGGGTCGCGCCCGATGTCCTGGGCGCTGCCGTGACCGGCAAGCTGCTGCCGCGACGTTCGAGATGGACTTTGCAGGCGCCGCCCACGCGCTTCTGCGCATGAACGGCGGTTTCGTCCATTCTGCGGATGCCCTGCAAAGGCATCCGGCTTAAGTTCGCCGGGTACCCAGGACGCGCCATTTGCCAAGTGCCGCCCGAAGGCGCAGGCCCGCCCCGCCCCAAGGTCGCCCCCAGCAGGAAGGGAACACCCATGCCCAGCCACGCCGTGACCGTCATTTCACCCTCCGATGTCGCCGGCAGCGGCGAAACCGGACCCTACCCATTCGATCTCTTCAATGCCAAATGCCTGGCCCAGGGCGATTCGTGGTTCTCGATCGGCTCGCTGCCGCCCGGTCTCAACACCAACATCCTGGCCGAGCTGCAGTTGACGAAGTCGGTGGTGGCCGTGAACTGCGCGCGGCCGGGGAAGGAGCTGGTGCACATGACCGACAAAGTCAGCGACCCGGCCTTCGTCAGCCTGCTGGCGGGAAGGATGCAATGGCGGTGGGACGCGATCCTGATCTCCGGCGGCGGCAACGACCTCATCGACGTGGCCACCAACGCGCCTTCGGTCAGGCCCGACCAGCGGCTGCTCGCCACCGCCGCCGAACGCCCCGCGGGCGGGCCGCCCGCGGACCCCGCCACCCTTGGCGCGTACTATGTCAGCGAACCGGGCTGGGCCGCGTTCGACAGCCACATGTCCGAGGTCTTCACCAACCTGGTCGACCTGCGCGACAGCGGGCAGAACAAGGACCAGCCGCTGTTCCTGCACAACTACACCTACCTGATGCCCAGGCCCGCAGGCGCGGCCCCGGGCTTCGGGCCCTGGCTGCAGCCGGCGATGGTCGCCTTCGGCATTCCGCAGCCGCACTGGCTGCCGGTCATCACCGAACTCATCGACCGCCTGAGCGCGCTCTTCCTGTGCCTGATCCAGCAAAGGCAGGCGGCCGACGGCGCCGCGGCGCTGTACCTGGTGGACACGCGGCAGGCAGGGCTGGTGCTCGCCGACCCCGCTGCCACCGGGCTGTCGGGCGACTACCTCAACGAGATCCACCCCTCGACGGGCGGCTACGCAAAGCTGGCGGCAGTCTGGCGGCAGTCTGGCGGCAGGCGATCGACCCGGTCATCTAGGTCGAGGCGCGGTGCCATGGCGGCGCCATCGCCGCCGGCCGCGCGCCTAGGCCTCGCCCTCGATCTCGTCGTCCTCGCCCTTGGGCACGAAGACCTTGCGCGTCTTCGCGTTGCAGTCCATCAGCCCGGCGTAACGCCCCCAGGCGATCATGGTGTCGAAGGTCTTCTCGGGGTTGTCGTAGGGCAGGGCCTGGGCGATGTCCTGCACGATGCGGTCGGCATCGACTTCCTCGAACTCCTCGAGCAGCGCGATGATGATGTGGAACAGGCGCAGCTTGAACACCTGCTGGGCGAAGAGCTCGCGCCGGCCCAGCCGGTCGGCGGCGACGAAGCGGCGCCCGAGTTCGGTGATGCGCACCTCGTGGCGCGGCGTGTCGATGAGGTCCAGGATCTCGGCCGCCTTGACGATGGAGATGGTGTCGCCGAACTCCTTGCCGATCTCGTCGCTGATCTCGTAGATGTTGGTCAGCGCGGGGTTGTCGTGCAGGATGCTCATCAGGCCCAGGATCTGCGCCACCGGCACGTTCGGGATCGACTCCATGCGTGAGCGGGCGCGCGACACCGGCTGCCCCGCCACCGGCAGCTCGGGCGGCAGGTCGGGCAGCGTCATCGTCGTGATGCACTCGTGGATCACGCCCACCAGGCGCTGGAACTCGGGGCTGCGGGTGTCGCGCGGGTAGGGCAGCGGGTTGTCCAGCGCCAGCCCGATGCGGCCCGGGCTGGGGAAGACGACGACCACGCGCGTGGCCATCTCCACCGCCTCTTCGATGTTGTGGGTGACCATGAAGATCGAGCTCGGCCCGCCGTCCGGGCTGCGCCACAGGCTGATCAGTTCCTGGCGCAGGTTCTCCGCCGTCAGCACGTCGAGCGCGCTGAAGGCCTCGTCCAGGCACAGCAGCCGCGGGCCGGAGACCAGCGCGCGCGCAATGCCCACGCGCTGGCGCATGCCGCCGGAGAGCTCGCGCGGGTAGGCCGCGTGGTAGTTGCCCAGGCCGATGAGCTCGATGGCGCGGTCGACGGCGGCGTCGCGGTCCTCGCGCTTCATGCGGCGCGCCATCAGCCCCACGGCCACGTTCTGCTCCACCGTCAGCCAGGGGTAGAGCGCGAAGGTCTGGAACACCACCGACGCGTCGGCGTTGATGCCGTGCAGCGGCTGCCCCTTGGCCAGCACGCGGCCCGAGCTCGGCTGCACCAGCCCGGTCAGGCAGCGCAGGATGGTCGACTTGCCCGAGCCCGACTGGCCCAGCACCGCCAGCAGCTCGCCCTCGTGAACGGCGAGGTCCAGGTTCTCCAGCACCTTCAGCTCGCGGCCGCCAGCGACTGCGTAGGACTTGTTGACCGCGCACAGCTGCGCCAGTGGCGGCGTCGGGGTCATGGGTGCAGAAGGGGTCGAGGGCATGCCATCAGTCCAGTTTGAAGCGCCGCTCGGCATAGGCGTACAGGCGCCGCCACAGCAGCTTGTTGGTGCTGACGACGAAGAGCGACATCACGGCGATGCCGGTGATGATCATCGGCGTGTCGCCGCTCTTCGTGACCTGGGCGATGTAGGCGCCCAGGCCGTCGGCCTGCAGCGTGGTGCCGTTCCAGCTCGCGACCTCGGCGACGATGCTGGCGTTCCAGGCGCCGCCGGCCGCGGTGCAGGCGCCCGTGACCCAGTAGGGGAAGATGGCCGGCAGGATCAGCGTGCGCCAGCGGCTCCAGCCGCGCAGGCCGTAGACACGCGCCGCCTCGTGCAGGTCGTTGGGGATCGCCATCGCGCCGGCGACGACGTTGAACAGGATGTACCACTGCGTGCCCATCGCGATCAGCGCGATGCTGCCCCAGTTCATCGGCACCTGGCCGGCAACGAACCAGCCGACGAGGATGGGGAAGGTCATGTTGACCGGGAACGAGGCGCCGATCTGCGCCAGCGGCTGCGCGAAGCGCGCCACGCGTGGCTGCGAGCCTATCCACACCCCCACGGGCGTCCACACCAGCGTGGCCAGCACCGTCATCGCGGCGACGCGGGCGAAGGTCAAGAGGCCGAGCCAGACGACATGGCCGAGTCGCGCCCAGGTCAGCGCACCCTGCAGCGCCTGCGCCGCGGCCCACAAGCCCTGCAGCACCTCCCAGCCCAGCCACAGCGCGGCCAGCGCAACTGCGGCCTGCCACAGCCGCCGGCTGCGCACCGCGCGCAGCGGCGCCGCACCGGCGGGAAGCGTGGCCGCGGCACGCCAGGCACGGTCGGCCAGCGGCCGCCACAGCCGCTCGCCCAGCCAGGCGAAGACCTGGGTGCGGCGCAGCAGCCCGTAGACCCACGAGGTGGCCGGGGCCGCCGACTCGGTGAGCTCGATCTTGAACTTGTCGGCCCAGGCCAGCAGCGGCCGCCAGACGAGCTGGTCGCTGGCCAGGATGAGCCCGATCATCGCCACCACGGCCCAGCCGGCGGCGCTGCGGTCGCCCAGCTCCAGCGCCTGCGCCATGTACGAGCCCAGGCCGGGCAGCTTGATGTCCTTGTTCATCACGCTGATGGCCTCGCTCTGCGCGACGAAGAACCAGCCGCCGCCGAAGGACATCATCGAATTCCAGATCAGGCTGTGCGCCGACGCCGGCAGCTCGACAGTGCGGAAGCGCTGCCAGCGCGTCAGGCCGTAGGTCGACGCCGCCTCTTGCAGGTCGGCCGGGATCGTCACCATCGAGTGGTAGAAGCCGAAGGCCATGTTCCACACCTGGCCGGTGAAGATGGCGAAGAGGGCGGCGCATTCCACGCCCAGCAGCCGACCCGGGAACAAGGCCATGAAGCCGGTGACCGTGATCGACAGGAAGCCCAGCACCGGCACCGACTGCAGCACGTCCAGCGCCGGCAGGATGAGCGCGCGCGCACGCAGGTTCTTGGCCGCCAGGTAGCCCACGCCCACGGCGAAGAGCAGCGAGCAGGCGAAGGCCATCCACATGCGCAGCAGCGTGCGGCCGGCGTAGTAGGGGATCTGCCAGGGCGAGCGGTCGAGCACCGGCATCGCCGCGGGGTCGAAGCGCACGAACATGCCGCGCCCGAAGTGCAGCGTGCTCCACAGCAAGCCCAGCAGCACCAGCATCACCAGCAGGTCGACCCAGCCGAAGGCGCGCCGCTCGGGCGTGACGGCCAGTTGCGGCGCGGTGCCTGCGACGGAAGGCAGCAGCTTCAGGGCCGGCCCCCTTCAAGCTGCAAGGTGCGTGCGCATTCCGGCCACGCCGTACGGGGCGTTGCCGGAGCGGTCGGGGTCGGGCAACGACGGGGCGCAGTCGTACATCGTGGGGCGGAACGTGGCGGCGGCCCTGGCCGGGCCCGGGTTGGTTGACGGCAGCAAGGGCGAGAACCGCGACGATGTTACCCACCGGCGCCGGGCCTGCCGGCGCCGACAGCGTGCATTCAGCGCGCCTTCAGCGCGGCAGCAGCGTCGCCGCGTCGAAAGCCGTGTCTGCC
>CAIWPS010000488.1 GCA_903914615.1 uncultured beta proteobacterium
GCGCAGGACGCCCTGTGCATCGCCTGCCACAAGGACGTCGGCGCCGACATCCGCCAGCACCAGGGCTTCCACGGCCGGCGCGACACCCAGCCGCAATGCCGCAGCTGCCACAGCGAGCACAAGGGCCGCACCGCGCAGCTCGCCGCCTTCGACCACAAGGCCTTCAACCACCGCCAGACCGATTTCGAGCTGCACGACAAGCATGTGGGCGTGGACTGCGCCAAGTGCCACCTGCCCGGCAAGCGCTGGCGCGAAGCCCCCGGCAGCTGCAACGCCTGCCACGCCAAGGACGACGTCCACAAGGGCAGCCTGGGGGCGAAGTGCGCCGACTGCCACGTCGAGCGCGGCTGGAAGGAGGTCAAGTTCGACCACGGCCAGACGCGCTTCCCGCTCACTGGCAAGCACGAGACCACCAAGTGCGCCGACTGCCACCAGCCCGGCCACTACAAGGACACGCCGCGCACCTGCATCGGCTGCCACCGCAAGAACGACGAGCACAAGGGCCAGTACGGCGAGAAATGCGAGACCTGCCATGCCACCAGGGCCTGGAAGCCTTCGACCTTCAACCACGACACCGAGACCCACTACCTGCTGAAGGACAAGCACCGCAGCGTCAAGTGCACGGCCTGCCACACCGGCCCGCTGTACACGACCAAGCTGGGCAACACCTGCATCGACTGCCACCAGAAGGACGACAAGCACAAGGGCACGCTGGGCAGGCAGTGCGCCGACTGCCATGTCGAGCGCGGCTGGAAGGACCCGCCGCGCTTCGACCACGCGAAATCGCGCTTCCCGCTGCTGGGCGGGCATGTCCATGTGGAGTGCAAGCTGTGCCACGTCGACGTGATGTACCGCCAGACACCCAGCGCCTGCATCGCCTGCCACCGCAAGGACGACAAGCACCAGGGCTCGCTGGGCGAGCAATGCAGCGACTGCCACACCGAGCTGAACTGGAAGCCCACGCCCGGCCGCTTCGACCACGAGCGCACCAGGTTCCCGCTGCGCAACGCCCACGCTGCGCCCACGGTGAAGTGCAAGGACTGCCACGTGAGCCTGAGCACCATGCGCGGCACGCCCATGGCCTGCGTGGCCTGCCACCGCCGCGACGACAAGCACCAGGGCACGCTGGGCGAACGCTGCGAGACCTGCCACACCGACAGGAACTGGCGCGTCGAGCGCTTCGACCATGCGCGCACGCGCTTCCCGCTGGCCGGGCGCCACCAGGTCGTGACCTGCGCTTCCTGCCACACCAGCCTGCGCTTCAGGGAGGCGCCGAGCGACTGCCTGTCGTGCCACCGCAAGGACGACAAGCACAAGGCAACCCTGGGCCCGCTGTGCGGCAGCTGCCACAACGAGCGCGCCTGGTCGCTGTGGGACTTCGACCACGACCGGCGCAGCCGCTACCCGCTCGAAGGCAGCCACCGCACCGTGGCCTGCATCGCCTGCCACGCCAGGCCGGCGCCCGAGGGCAAGGCGATCGCCCCGCTGGCCACCGACTGCCAGTCCTGCCACCGCAAGGACGACGTCCACGAAGGCCGCTTCGGCCGCCGCTGCGAGCAGTGCCACCTGCCCGAGCGCTGGCGCCAGCTGCGCCAGTCGACCGCGCCGCCGCCCGCTCGCTGACTGTTACCTGTTTGTGTCGCCACGGTTGCGGATCAAGTACAACCGCACGATCGCGGGCAGGGCTGAGGCAGACCGATCCGCAAAAAATGGCAGGTCGCCGGTACAGGCAGGCCACGACCGGGGCGGGGGACCCAGGGAAGCGCATGGTGCATCCAGACGATTGCAGAACGACGCGCTGCGTGAGCAACGCAGCCGCCCAGAGCCGCTTTAGCGTCGGCCTCGGCGGTTCGCGGGCTGCGCCGGCAAGGTCTTTTGCAACCAGTGGTCACATGGCCCGGAGCCCGGCTTGCTGAAGTTCGCGTCCTGGGGCCGCGGCCTGTTGCTGCTGGCCGCGCTGTGGCTGGGCGGGCCTTTGGCGCCCCCGGCGCAGGCCGCCACCAGCAGCTTCGACCACCTCACCACCGGCTTCGCGCTGCGCGCCAAGCACGAGGACGTGCGCTGCGAAACCTGCCACGTGCGCGGCATTTTCAAGGGCACGCCACGCGACTGCGTCGGCTGCCACGTGCAGAACAACCCGATGGGCGCGGTCGCGATGCCGACGCTGCACGTGCAGACCACGCAGGCCTGCGACCAGTGCCACACCACCGCCGGCTTCGCCAACACCCGCTTCGACCACTTCAGTGTCGCGCCCGGTGACTGCGCCAGCTGCCACAGCGGCCTGCGCGCCCCGGGCAAGCCGGCCGGGCACATCCCCACCGCGGCCAGCTGCGACCAGTGCCACGACACGCTGAGCTTCGCCACCGCGCTGGCCAAGCCGGCCAACCACATTCCCTACGCCGTCACCGCGGCCTGCAGCGATTGCCACCGCAACCCTGACTTTTCGGTGCTGCCGCCGCTGGCCAACATCCATGCGAACGCGCCCAGCACCACCTCGGGCTGCGCCCAGTGCCACGGCGCGGCGGCCGCGTCCTTCGCCATCCCGGCGGCCAACTTCGCCATCGTCGGCAAGCCGTCCAACCACCTGCCCACGGGCGACAACTGCGAGGCCTGCCATGCCGGCGCCGGCAGCGGCATCACGAGCCTGCCGGTGGGCAACGGCGCGCGCTTCGCCGGCGCGCTGATGAACCACACCGGCATCGCCAGCGGCTGCGCCGACTGCCACCGCCCGGCCAATTCGCCGGCCAGCTTCGCCGGCATCACGGCCCTGGTGGGCATGCCACCGACCTCGCCGATGGGCGCGCAGTCGCACATCCCCAGCAGCACGGCCTGCGAGTCCTGCCACCTGGCCAGCCTGCCCGCCGCGCCGGTGGCGGCCAACGCCGTCAAGTCGCCGCCGGGCACGGGCTTCGCCACGCCCGCGCCCTCGGGCGTGCAGATCCACGCCGGCGTGAGCTCGGGCTGCTCGGCCTGCCACGACAGCAACGCGGTGTGGATGGGCATGGGCGCCTACCCGATCACGCCCGCGACGCTGGTGGCCAGCGCGTCCTACAACGGCTTCCAGACGCGCCCGCGCGCCGCCGCCGGCACCTACAACGTCGCCGACCCCGCGCACCCGACCAGCGGCGATTGCTCGCAGTGCCACAACAGCACCACCGCCTTCACCGGCGTCGACAAGCCCGCCAACCACATTCCCTACGCCGCCAGCGCGCAGTGCAACAGCTGCCACACCGGCAGCGACTACAGCGTGATGCCGACGCTGAGCGCGATCCACGCCTGGGCGCCCAGCACCACCGGCAACTGCGCGCAGTGCCACGGCAGCGCCGCGGCCTCGTTCGCGATTCCCGCGGCCAACTTCAGCATCGTCGGCCTGCCCGCCAACCACATCCCGACCACCGTGGGTTGCGAGTCCTGCCACGTCGGCGCCGGCTCGTCCATCGCGGCCCTGCCGGTGGTCGACGGCGCCAAGTTCAGCGGCTCGCTGATGAGCCATGCCGGCATCACCAGCGGCTGCGCGGCCTGCCACCAGCCGGCGGGCGGCACCACGGCCTTCGCCGGCATCGCGCGCATCGTCGGCATGCCGCCCACCAGCCCGGCGGGCGCGAACGCCCACATCCCCTCGGGAACCGCCTGCGAGGCCTGCCACCTGGCCAGCGCGCCTTCCGGCCTGGTCGCCGCGACGGCCACCACCACGGCACCAGGCACGGCCTTCGCCACGCCGGCGCCCACCGGCGCCATGATCCACGCAGGCATCAGCAGCGGCTGCAACAGCTGCCACGAGGCCAGCCTGGTCTGGATGGGCGTCGGTGCCTACCCGATCTCGCCCTCCACGCTGATTGCCGGCGCTTCGTACAACGGCTTCCAGACCCGCCCGCGCGCCGCCGCCGGCGCCTACAACGTCGCCGACCCGGCGCACCCGACGGCCGGCGATTGCTCGCAGTGCCACGGCAGCACCACCGCCTTCACTGGCGTTGACCAACCCGCCAACCACATGCCCTACGCGACCACGGCGCAGTGCAACAGCTGCCACACGGGCACGGATTACTCGGTGCTGCCGACGCTGGCCAACATCCACGCCAACGCACCCAGCACCACCAACAACTGCGCCCAGTGCCACGGTGCCGCGGCGCCCTCGTTCGCCATCCCCGCGGCCAACTTCGCCATCGTCGGGCTGCCCGGCAATCACATCCCGACTTCGGCCTCCTGCGAGGTCTGCCACGTCGGCGCCGGCTCGTCGATCACCGCCCTGCCGGTTGCCAACGGCGCCA
>CAIWPS010000489.1 GCA_903914615.1 uncultured beta proteobacterium
CGCCTCGCGCGCCGTCTATGTGCGGGTCTATCCCCGAGAGACCCAGGAGATGGTGTTCGACGCTCACGCACGAGCGTTCGCCTTCTTCGGCGGGGTTCCAACCCGGGGCATCTACGACAACATGAAGACCGCCGTGGACAAGGTCAGGAAGGGCAAGGGCCGCACCGTCAACAAGCGCTTCGCCGTGATGTGCGCGCACTACCTGATCGACGCCGACTTCTGCAACGTCGCCAGCGGCTGGGAGAAGGGTGTCGTGGAGAAGAACGTCCAGGACAGCCGCCAGCGGATCTGGATCGACGCCGCCAAGCAGCGCTTCGGCTCGTTCGTCGAACTCAATGCCTGGCTGGGCGACCGCTGCCGGGCGCTGTGGGAGGAGGTTCGCCACCCCGAGCACGACCAGTTCAGCGTGGCCGAGATGCTGGACAACGAGCGGCCGCACCTGATGCCCATGTTCGAGCCCTTCGACGGCTACGTGGAGAACCCGGCCCGGGTGAGCAGCACCTGCCTGGTGGTGGTGGCGCGCAACCGTTACTCGGTGCCGTGCGAGCTGGCAGGGCAGACGGTCAGCACGCGGCTGTACCCGGGCAAGATCGTCGTCGTCGCGGGCGACGAGATCGCGGCCAGCCATGAGCGGCTGAGCGACCGTGGCCAGACCAAGTACGACTGGCAGCACTACATCCCGTTGATCCAGAGGAAGCCCGGGGCACTGCGCAATGGGGCGCCGTTCCTGGACATGCCCGAGCCGCTGCAGCAGCTGCGCCGGGCCTTGCTGCGCGACCCGGGCGGGGACCGCGTGATGGCGCAGGTGTTGGCCATCGTGCCGACGGCGGGGCTGGACGCCGTGCTGGTGGCGGTGGAACTGGCGCTGGAGAGCACGCGACGAGGTCGGGTCAGCGTAGAGCATGTCCTCAACGTGCTGGCCCGGTTGACCGCTGTGCCGGCCCCCGAGAGTGCCGCGACAGCGCTGCAGGTCTCCACACCACCGCTGGCCAATACCGAGCGCTACGACAGCCTGCGCGGCGACACCCTCTCCGCCGAGGAGGCCGACCATGCGTGATCTGGCCGTCGAACTCAAGCAGTTGCGCATGCACGGCATGGCCGGCGCCTGGTCCGACCTGGTCGAGCAAGGCGGGGGTGCAGGTGGCGGGGCCGCGCTGGAGAGCTCGCGCTGGCTGCTCGAGCATCTGCTGCAGGCCGAGAGCGCGGAGCGCGCCATGCGCTCAGTCAGCCACCAGATGCACACGGCCAAGTTCCCGGTGCACCGCGACCTGGCGGGCTTCGACTTCGAGGTCTCGCCGGTGGACCGCAAGCTGATCCACCTGCTTGCCGAGATGACGTTCACGGACGCTGCGCACAACGCGGTGCTGGTGGGCGGGCCCGGCACGGGCAAGACCCATCTGGCCACGGCCATTGGCGTGGCCGGCATCACCAAGCATGGCCGGCGCGTGCGCTTCTACTCGACGGTGGACCTGGTCAATGCGCTGGAGCTGGAGAAGAGCCAGGGCAAGGCCGGGCGCATCGCGGTGAGCTTGCTGCGCATGGACCTGGTGATCTTGGACGAACTGGGCTACCTGCCCTTCAGCCAGGCCGGCGGGGCGTTGCTGTTCCACCTACTGAGCAAACTGTACGAGCACACCAGCGTGATGATCACGACCAACCTGGACTTCGCCGAATGGTCCAGCGTCTTCGGCGACGCCAAGATGACCACGGCGCTGCTGGACCGACTGACGCACCACTGCCACATCGTGGAGACGGGCAACGAGAGCCATCGCTTCCTGCACAGCAGCGCGGTGGCCAAGAAGCGCATCAAGGCTCGGGAGCAGGCACGACGGAGTGACAAGCCAACGGCACCAGGGGCCGAGATCTGAGCGGCGACCGCGCGGGGAAATCCGCTACGGGCTACGCCCTTCGCGTCTTCCCCCCGCGCGAGAGGCACAGCATCGAGAAGGAAGAAAAACCAGCCATAGACCTACACTTGTCCACAGTTGGCCCTCACGCGGCCAGCGTCCATCCCCGGGTCAGTATTGGATCGGCGGGGTGGGTCAATATTGGATCGGCGCCGACACTCACATTCGCCATCGCGCCTCCCCTGTCGTTATGGGGCAACCGCGGGAGCCAGTTCTCCGAACTTGTAGGCGGCCGTCACGCCACCATCCATCAGGAAGTCGCTGCCGGAGATGAAGCTGCCGTCCGGCCCCATCAGGAGCGCCGCGACGTTGCCGACCTCGTCTGGCGTACCAGCGCGGCCGACCGCGCAGGCCTCGATCATGCGGCGGTAGCCGGCACCCCGCGGGCCGTTGAGTTCGTCGCGCGCCAGTGGCGTGATGATGATCCCCGGGCTGATCGTGTTGATGCGCGCACCGCGCCGGCCCCAACGAACCGCCTCGGCCATCACGCGCAACGAGTTGCCGCGCTTGGAGAGCTGGTAGGCGTGCAAGGTGTCCGTCACCCGACCGGGCTGCAGCATGTCGAGCTTCAGCAGATCCTCGGTCGGCGTGGTCGCCAGAGCGTGGTCCTGTTCGGGCGTGAGTGCGGGAAGTCGGTGACCCGACTGCGACGAGATCACGACGCCGGAGCCGCCACGCGCGATCGCTTCGCCGAAGAGTTCGAGCACGAGCGCGGTGCCGTACAGGTCGACCTTCAGGATCACCTCGATCGGCGCCTGCGATGGCAACACGCCTGCCGCGTGCACGAGGCCGGAGATGTTGCCCAGGGTTCTGGCCTTCTCCAGCAGCGCCTGGACCGAAGCGCGCGACGAAATGTCCACCGCCGCTGCGCTGACCTCGAAGCCGGCGTTCGCCAGCGCCTCGGCCGCCTGGTCCGAGCCCTCCTGCGTCAGGTTGGACAGCAACAGATGCTTGCCGGCGCCGACGCGGCGCGCGATGGATTGGCCGATGAAACCGGCCCCGACGACGACGACGACATCCTTCACGATGATCTCCTTGGAAAGTGCGCAGCCATCAAGGCCGCGGCTGCTTGAATACTTCGCGTGCCACGCCGATGGCGGTGACGGCGTTGGGCCACCCCGCGTAGAACGCGAGGTGGGTCGTGACTTCGATCAGCTCGGCATCCGACAGGCCGTTCTCGCGGGCACGAGCCAGGTGGCCGCGCAACTGGTCGGGGCGATTCATTGCGATCAATGCACTGACGGTGGCCAGGCTGCGGTCACGCGGCGACAGGCCCGGCCGCGCCCACACATCGCCGAACAGCACCTCATCGGTAAGCTGGCCGAACTTCGGCGCGATGTCGCCGAAGAGTTGCCGCCCTTGCGACGGCGAGGTGGACGGTGCGCCGGCCACGGGTGCTGGTGCGGCGGTGTACTGCGTGTCGCTGACCTGCTCCATCCACTCGGCCGACTTGCCGTCCTGCGCCTCGGTGATCGCGATGTGCGTCATCGCGCTGTCCGGCGCGGCGCCGTGCCAATGCTTGACGTGGGCCGGTATGTGCACGACGTCGCCAACCTGGATCTGTTCGACCGGTCCGCCCCAACGCTGGATGCGGCCGATGCCGGCGGTGACGACCAGCGTCTGTCCGGGCGGGTGGCTGTGCCAGGCGGTGCGGGCGCCGGGCGAGAAGCTCACGGTGCCGGCCGATGCCCGCTCGGCGCCCTCGGGCGTGTAGAGCATCTCGACCTTGACCGTGCCGGTGAAGTTCTGCGCCGGCGCAGCGGTGACCGCGCGGGTGCCGGCACGGGCGATCTTCAGGCCGGGTTCGGCTGCGCCCGCCGGTTCCATCATCGACATCGCCATCAGCGTCGCGGCAAGCAGAGGTCTCATGCGGAATTCCTTTCGAGGTCCTGTCGGACGCTGGTGGGTTCGGCGGACAAGGGCATGTTCGGGCTGTCGCGCACGGCATCGAGCGTTCCGGGCGGGTCCTCCTGCAACGCGGCGAACAGCGGCTCCAGATCATTCGGTGCCGGGCCGCGTTCGGCGACCAGTTCGAAGGTCTTGCGAAGCGCCGCGTCGGAGGTGAGGCTTGCCACCAGCACCTCCGCGATCTGCCGGCGCTCGATCACGCCGTCACTCGGGTTGCCGGCATGCCGCGTGTCGCCCTGCAGGAAGTCGAGCCGATGCTGGTCTGCCGCCTGCAGGTCGAACCATCCGGGCCGCACGATCGTGTACGGCAGGCCGCTGGCGCGCACGAGCCGCTCCCCGCGGCGCTTCCAGTCGTGGATCTGGGTGGCCCGGTTGAAGGCGCCCGTTCGGTCGGTCACGCCGATCGCCGTCATCAGGGCGATGCGGGCCGTGCGGCCACCGAGTGCGCGCAGCACGTTGCGCACGCCGCCGTAGTCGACCTGCTCGGCAGCGGCCTTGCCGCCGCCATCGCCGCCGTGGGTGAACACGATGGCGTCGATGCCTCCAACGGCGGCCACCAGGGTCGCAGGCTTCGTCAGATCGCCGACGACGCATTCCGCCTGCGCGGGCAGATCGCGAGCGCGCCCCGTGTCGCGTACCAACGCCCGCACCGAATGCCCGCGGCGCAGGGCCTCGTTCACGACAAGGCGCCCGATGCTGCCGGTCGCACCAACGACGAGCACGGTCAAGGTCCTAACGCTCATGCTGCCACCTCATGCGTGCCTGGGGTCAACAGGCCCAGGCGGCCTTTGGGCGAATGCGCGGCGTAGGCACGGACAGCAGTGGTCATGGCGGTGCTTTCCTGAAACGGGTGGGCTCGAAGATCAGCGGCCGA
>CAIWPS010000490.1 GCA_903914615.1 uncultured beta proteobacterium
CGGGTTCTGCGACCAGTCGGTGGCAAGGGCGTCGGCTTGTTGTTGGCGGGTGGGTTGGCTCATGGGGGCTCCGGTGGCTAGGGGTGATGAAAAAGCGGTATTTCCACTGCGACAGCGTAAACCGGCCGGCCCCGGCACGGAGCACTTATGTCTTATATAAGACACAAGAAGCAATTCCATAAAATCAACGACTTACAGAAACATCCCGCATTGCGGAACTCTGTTCTCCCATATGATGGATTTTTGCTGCGCTGCAGCGAGGCCGATTTCGCGATGCGAAATTGAATCTCCGCGATGCGGGAGCCCGGCACGCCGGTGCGCCGTTTCGTATCATCCCGCGCCCTCTTCAGCGCCGGCGGCCGCATGACAGACTTTGCCTTTCTCTCGGACACCGGCTTCCTGAAGGTTGGCAGGCCAGGCGCCGGCATACCCTACGCGCTCGCCGGCCTTGCTTGGGACGGCGCCACCACCAACCGTCCAGGCGCCCGCTTCGGCCCGCGTGCCATCCGCCAGGCCAGCCACATGCTGTGCGACGCCACGCATCCGCACTTCGAGACCAGCCCGCTGCTGCCCACCTGCAGCCTTGGCGACGTCGGTGACCTGCCGCTGCCCAACACTTCGCTGGCCGGCATGCGCGAGGCCCTGGCGCCGCGTGCCGCTGCCCTGCTGCGGCAGCACCACATGGTCTGGCTGGGGGGCGACCACTCGGTGACGCTGCCGCTGCTGCGCGCCTACCGCGAGTGGCTGGGTCGGCCGCTGGCGGTGGTGCACTTCGACGCCCACTGCGACACCTGGACCAGCCACTTCGACGAGCCCAGCGGCCATGGCACCTGGGTCCACGAGGCGATGCAGGAAGGCCTGGTGCTGCCCAGCTGCTTCACGCAGATCGGGCTGCGCTCGCCCGGGCCGCGCGAGGCCCGCGAGCATGTGCGCGAGCGCGGCGGCCAGATCTTCACCGCGCGCGACCTGCGCGGCCTGGCCTCGCCCGGCCAGCTGGCGCCGGTGACGGACGCCATCCGTTCCCGGCTTGCCGCGCATGGCTACCCGCCGGTCTACCTGACGCTGGACATCGACTGCCTGGACCCCGCCTACGCCCCCGGCACCGGCACGCCCGAGACCGGCGGGCTGAGCTCGGCGCAGGTGCTGACGCTGCTGGAGGAACTGGCCCCGCTGCCCTTCGTGGGCATGGACTGCGTCGAAGTGGCGCCGGCCTACGACCAGGCCGAGATCACCAGCCAGGCGGCGGCGGCCTTCGTCTGGACCTACCTCTGCGGCCGCCTGGCCCAGCGGCGCTGAAGCGTCGCATCGCCGTCGGCGCTGAAGCGTCGCCGCGCCCGGGGCCGCCGACGCGGCTTCTTGACGCCGCGCAAGGTGCGGACGCGGGGCCCGCGAACAATGGTGCGAACCGTCAGGAGGCCCCATGAATTCAGTCCCCGTCCGCCCTGCCGCCCCGCGTGCGGCGCGCCCCGAACGGCCGGCCCGCCCGCCGGCACCGGCGATGCCGGAATTCGACCGCCTGGACCGCACCCACCGTGCCGCGATGGAAATGCTGCAGGCCTTCGACCGGTTGCTGGTGCAGCTCGACGCAAGCGGCCTGGACGATGCGGCGCGCCAGAGCGCCGCCGAGATCATGGCCTTCTTCACCGGCCCGGGCCGCCAGCACCATGCCGAGGAGGAGACGCATGTCTTCCCCGTGCTGCTGGCCGGCGGCGACGCCACCCTGGTGCAGCATGTGCACCGCCTGCAGCAGGACCATGGCTGGATCGAGGAAGACTGGCGCGAGCTGGCGCCGCAGATCGAGGCCATTGCCGGCGGCTACAACTGGTACGACATGGCCATGCTGCGGGCCGCGCTGCCGGTCTTCGCCGACCTCTACCACGAGCACATCGCGCTCGAGGAAAGCCTCATCTACCCGGCCGCCAAGCGCCAGAAGCAGGCCCTGCAGGAAGGCAGCAACGCGCGCACGACGACGGGCTGAACGCCCGGCCGTGAGGCCGCGAGGCCGCCTGGGCAGCGTAAAGTCGGGGCTGGTCCTTCCGCCTTCGCGCGCGACGCGCGAGCCCTTTCCGGAGCTGCCATGAACAAAGCCATCGACCCCGCGCTGATGCAGGCCGCCGAAGCCATCGGCTCGACACCCCCCGCGTCGATGCAGGCGCACTGGATGCCCTTCACCGCCAACCGCCAGTTCAAGGCGGCGCCGCGCTTGCTGGCCCGCGCCGCGGGCATGCACTACTGGGACGTCGACGGGCGCCAGGTCCTCGACGCCGCCGCCGGCCTGTGGTGCGTCAATGCCGGCCACAACCGGCCGCGCATCGTCCAGGCCATCCAGGCCCAGGCGGCCGAGATGGACTTCGCGCCGCCCTTCCAGATGGGCCACCCCAAGGCCTTCGAGCTGGCCGAGCGCGTCGCCGCCATCGCGCCGCCCGGCATGAACAAGGTCTTCTTCACCAACTCGGGCTCGGAGTCGGTGGAGACGGCGCTGAAGATGGCGCTGGCC
>CAIWPS010000491.1 GCA_903914615.1 uncultured beta proteobacterium
GCCGCGCAGCGTCGCCGCCACCGGGCCGCTGAGCGTTATGGCCGCGGCGCGGCCGTCCAGGCGCTGCGGCGCCACGCCGGCCAGGTGCGTGTCCAGCGTCAGCTCGTGGCCCAGCCATTGCGCCTTGCCGGTCCAGTGGCCGGCGCTCTTCGTGGCGTCGGCCAGCGCGAGGTCGAAGCGGGTCAGGTCGAGCCGGTCGGGCTGGTCCAGCCGCCCCTGCGCCTGCAGTTCCAGGCGCTGCAGCGGCAGCCGGCGCTCGTTCCAGCGGCCCGGCTGCGCGTTGTCCAGCGTCACGCTCACGGCCAGCGGCGTGCCGCCTTCGCCGCCCTTCAGCTCGGCCTGCCCCGACAGCCGCGTCGCAGGCGCCTGCGCCCACAGCGCCGACAGGTCCAGCGCCTGGGTCTGCGCATGCAGCGCCGCCAGCACCCAGGGCTGCAGCGGGTGCAGCATGACGTCGGCATCCAGTGTCGGCGCTTCGTGGCCGGCCAGCGGCACGCCGCGCAGCGTGGCCTGCAGATGCAGCTGCGGCACGCTGCCGCTGGCGCGCAGCGCGGCCGCCCAGCGCGGATGCTCGGCGTCCAGCGTGGGCCGCACGGTCGCCTCGCCGCTGACCGCCAGCGGCGCGGCCGTGCCCAGGCGCAGCCCGCCTTCGACGGCCAGGCCGTTGCCCACGAGGGCGAAGTGCCCGATGCGGTGCTCGGCGCCGGGCTGGGCGTCCAGCACCAGGTCGGTGAGCGCCACGCCGTGCAGCGCGGTGGCGCCGTCGATCACCAGTTCGTCCACCTGCGCCCGCGCCAGCGCCAGCTGCACCGGCGAGACGATGCTCTGGGGCAGCGTCACCGGCCCCGGACCGCCGGCGCCGGTGTGCACCGTGACCTTGCGCGCCGCCAGGCTCTGCACCTGCAGGCCCGCCCAGGCGTAGGCGCTGGGCCGCCAGCGCCAGACCAGGCCCTGGCCCTGGAGGCCTTCGACGAGCACCCACTGCTGGCCGCCGTTCCAGGTGATGCGCAGGCTGTCGGCCTGCCATTGCGAGCCCAGCAGCGCGCCGTGGAAGCCCTGCACCTGCACCAGCGGCAGCCGCGGCAGCAGCCAGCCGGTGCCCGATTCGGTGAACAGCAGCCAGCGTGCCGTGCCCACCGCGCCGGCCAGCACCAGCGCCAGCAGCGCCAGCACGCCGCCCAGCGGCAGCAGCAGGCGCAGGCCGGCGCGCAGCGGCCGCGGCGCTTCGTGCGCGGCGGTGGGCGAGGCGGCGGGCGTGTCGTCCATGCTCAGAAGGCGATGCCGACGCTGAAGCTCAGGCGCGAACGGCGGGTCTCGCGGCCGTAGGCCCAGTCCACCCGCAGCGGCCCGGCCGGGCTGCGCCAGCGCACGCCGATACCGGTGCCGACGGCTGGGCGGAGGCCGCTGAGGCGGTCACCGGCATTGCCGGCGTCGGCGAACAAGGCGCCCCAGACCGAGGGCAGCGCGTCGCTGATGGGCCGCGCAATCTCTGCGCTGACGGTATACATGGCGTTGCCGCTGCCCACCGCGCCGTCGACCAGCGGGCCCAGGCTGCGGTAGGTGTAGCCGCGCACCGAGTCGTCGCCGCCGGCGCGGAACTGCTGCGACTCGGGCACCACCATGTCCGGTCGCAGGAAGACCTGGCCGACCTCGACGCGGCCCTGCGTGTACCAGCTGCGGCCCAGCGGCAGGTAGCCGGTGAAGCGCAGGTACAGGCGGCCGAAGGTGCCGGGCTCGGCCTGGCTGCCATGCGAGTGGCCGACACCGACCTGGCCGTTGAGGCTGAAGCCCTCGGTGGGCAGCACGACGCTGTCCAGCGCGCGCCAGATGCCGTTGTAGTTGAGCGAGAGCGCGATGGCCTTGCTGTTGATGACGTCGTCGTTGGTGTGGCGTGTCGAGCGCTCGTTCTCGACGTAGAGCAGGCGCTCGATGCGCTGGCCTTCCTGGGTGCGGCCCAGGCGCACGCGCTGCGACAGCACGATGTCGGTGTCCGACACCAGCTGCTCCACCGCCGCGCCGACCAGGTTGCGGTACAGCCCCTCGCCGGCCAGCGTGCTGATCTCGCCGTTCCAGAGCTTGTGCAGCTTGCCGTACTCGATCTTGTCGTGCGCCGTGGCGGGCAGGCCGAAGAGGCGGCGGTAGTAGTGCTCCACCGACACCCGCGGCCCGGTGTTGCTGCTGACGCCGAGGCCGAAGGTCCAGCTCTGCAGCGGGGCTTCGCGCAGCCTGACGGTGATGCGCGCGGACCCGGCCTTGACGGGGTCGGGGTCGAGGGCGACGCTGATGTTCTCGAACAGGCCGGCCTTCTGCAGCCGGTCCTGGAAGTCCAGCAGCAGCATCTCGGTGACGGCGTCGCCGCGCGAGGCCGAGAGCAGGTTGGACACGGTGCCGATGTCCTGCACCACCAGGCCCTCGACCTGCAGCTCGCCGTAGCGGAAC
>CAIWPS010000492.1 GCA_903914615.1 uncultured beta proteobacterium
GCGGCGGCGCGGAAGAGCACGCCACCGCGTTCACGGCCGAAGGGGACGCAGGCGGCGAAGGCAAATTCGCCGAACAGCGGGCGCAGCGCCGCGCGCAGTTGCAGCGCCTGCGCCTCTTCGCACCAGGCCAGTGCCACCAGGCGCCAGGGCAGCTCGGCGCGGGTGATCTGCACCGCGGCGTGCTTGAGCTCGGGCTGGCGCGATTGCGGGCACAGCGCCGGCGAGGCCAGCTGGTTGACGCCGCCACCGACGAACTCGTCGCCCCAATGCATCGCGATGAAGGCCTGGGCCGGCGCGGCCTGTTCGCTGGCGTGCACCGGCAGCACGAGCTCGCCGCGGCGCGAGCGCAGCCGTGCCAGGTCGCCTTCGGCCAGGCGCAGCCGCGCCATGTCCTGCGGATGCAGCTCGACGCCGGGCTCGGGCTCGTGGCCGAAAAGCCGTGGCAGCGTGCCGGTGCGGCTCATGCCATGCCATTGGTCTCTTAGCCTGCCGGTGTTCAGCGAGAACGGGAATCGTGCATCGCGCGGTTCCGCCACCGGCTTGTAGGCCTGGGCGGCGAAGCACGCGCGGCCGTCGTCCGTCGGGAACACGCCATCGGCGTACAGGCGTTCGCGCCCGGCCGCGGCGCCGCGGGGGTAGGGCCAGCACTGCGGCCCTTCGTCCAGGCGTGCCCAGCTCAGCCCGGTGATGTCGAGGTCGCGGCCGCTCGTGCTCTCGCGGTGCTCGTTCCAGATCGCTTCGGGTCCGGCGTACGGGAACAAGGTCGGCAGGCCCGGGCGCAGCCGCTGTTCCAGCCGGCGCGCGAAGTCGCAGGCGATGTCCCAGTCGGCGCGCGCCAGCCCCGGCGCCGCCACGGCCGCGCGCACGCGGCTGATGCGCCGCTCGCTGTTGGTGACGGTGCCTTCCTTCTCGCCCCAACTGCTGGCCGGCAGCAGCAGGTGGGCGTGGCGGGCCGTGGCCGTGCCTTCGAAGGCCTCCTGCAGCACGACGAACTCGGCGCGCTGCAGCGCCCGCTGCACCATGGCCTGGTCGGGCAGCGACTGCGCCGGGTTCGTGCAGGCGATCCACAGCGCCTTGATCTCGCCGTCGGCGGCGGCCTGGAACATCTCCACCGCAGTCCTGCCGGGCCGCGCGGGCACGTCGGCCACGCCCCAGAGCTTGGCCACCTCGGCGCGGTGCTCGGCGTTGCCCAGGTCGCGGTGCGCCGAAAGCAGGTTGGCCATGCCGCCGACTTCGCGCCCGCCCATCGCATTGGGCTGGCCGGTGAGTGAGAAGGGCCCGGCGCCGGGCTTGCCGATCTGCCCCGTCGCCAGGTGCAGGTTGATCAGCGCGGCGTTCTTGGCCGTGCCGCTGCTGCTCTGGTTCAGGCCCTGGCAGTACAGGCTCAGCGTGGCGGCGGACTCGCCCCACCAGCGCGCCGCCTGCACGATGGCGTCTTCCGCGAGGCCCGTGATGCGTGCGGTCTCGCGCGGCGTGTACTCGCGCACCAGCGCCTTCAGCGCGTCGAAGCCCGTGGTGTGGGCGGCGATGTAGGCGGCGTCGGTGCGGCCGTCCCACAGCAGCAGGTGCAGCAGACCGTGGAACAGGGCCACGTCGGTGCCGGGCAGCAGCGGCAGGTGCAGGTCGGCCTGGGCCGCGGTCTCGGTGCGGCGCGGGTCGGCGACGACGACCTTCAGGCCCGGCCGGGCGCGGCGGGCGTCCTCGATGCGCCGGTACAGCACCGGGTGGGCCCAGGCGGTGTTGCTGCCGGCGATGAAGAGCAACTCGGCGTGCATGACGTCGTCGTAGCAGGCCGGCGGTGCGTCGGCGCCCAGCGTGGCCTTGTAGCCGGCCACGGCGCTGCTCATGCACAGGCGCGAGTTGGTGTCGATGTTGTTGGTGCCCAGCAGGCCCTTGGCGAGCTTGTTGAAGACGTAGTAGTCCTCGGTGAGCAGCTGGCCCGATACGTAGAAGCCCAGCGCGTCGGGGCCGTGTTCGCGGGCGATGGTGGTGAAGCGCTCGGCCGCCGTGTCCAGTGCCTCGTGCCACGTCACTTCGCTGCCACGCAGGCGCGGCACGCGCAGGCGCTGGTGCAGCGTGATGGGCGCGCTGGCCGTCAGGTGCAGCGTCTGCCCTTTGGTGCACAGGCGGCCGAAGTTGGCGGGGTGTTCTGGGTCGCCGCGCACGCCGGTGATCTGCCCGCCCTCGCTTTCGATGACGACGCCACAGCCCACGCCGCAATAGGGGCAGGTGGACCGGGTCTCGTTCACGGCGCGGCCAGTTCGTCGGCGTCGAGGAAGACCTCGCCGGCCTCGACCATCACGCTGTATCGCGCCGCGCAGCCCTCGTCGGGGGCGCGCGCCTGGCCGGTGTCCAGGGCGATGGTCCAGTTGTGCAGTGGGCAGGCCACATGGTTGCCGAAGACGATGCCCTGGCTCAGCGGCCCGCCCTTGTGCGGGCAGCGGTCGAGCAGCGCGAAGACCTGGTCTTCGGCGTTGCGGAAGACGGCCACGGCGGGCCCGCTGACGCGTGCGACGCGGCGCGAGCCGAGCACGGGGATCTCGTCGACGGTGCAGATGCGTTGCCAGCGCGCCATCACAGCACTCCCACGGGCTTGAACTGGCGCAGGTCGACGCGCGCCTTCTCGAACTCGAACCAGGGGTCGGGCTCGCCGTCCAGGCTGAACTGCAGCCGCTCCCACAGCGCCTTGCGGCCGGCGGCGTCGTCGAGCACCTTCTTCTTCACGTGGTCCAGGCCGACGCGGCTGACGTAGTGCACCGTGCGCTCGAGGTACCAGCCCTCCTCGCGGTAGAGCTGCAGGAAGGCGCCGCTGTACTCCAGCACCTCGTCGGCGGTCTTGAGCTTGCAGAAGAAGTGCGCCACCTCGGTCTTGATGCCGCCGTTGCCGGCGACGTAGATTTCCCAGCCCGAATCGACGCCGATCACGCCCACGTCCTTGATGCCGGCCTCGGCGCAGTTGCGCGGGCAGCCGCTGACCGCCAGCTTGACCTTGTGCGGCGCGTACATGCGCCATAGCGCGCGTTCCAGATCCTTTCCCATCTGCGTGCTGTCCTGGGTGCCGAAGCGACACCACTCGCTGCCGACGCAGGTCTTCACCGTGCGCAGCGCCTTGGCGTAGGCGTGGCCGCTGGCCATGCCGATGTCTTTCCACACCGCCGGCAGGTCCTCCTTCTTCACGCCCAGCAGGTCGATGCGCTGGCCGCCGGTGACCTTCACGGTCGGGATCTTGTACTTGTCCACGGCATCGGCGATGCGGCGCAACTCATCCGCCGTGGTCTCGCCGCCCCACATGCGCGGGATCACGCTGTACGTGCCGTCTTTCTGGATGTTGGCGTGGCTGCGCTCGTTGATGTAGCGGCTCTGCGGGTCGTCCACGGCTTCCTTGGGCCAGGTGCTGAGCAGGTAGTAGTTCACCGCCGGCCGGCAGCTGGCGCAGCCGTTGGGCGTGCGCCAGCCGAGCTCGGCATAGACGCTGGCGATCGTCAGCAGGTGGCGCTCGCGGATGGCCTGGCGCGTGTCTTCATGGCTGGCGTCGGTGCAGCCGCACATCGCCTTCTTCGCCGGGGCCTTGGAGTAGTCGCCGCCGGCGGTGAACATCAGCAGCTGCTCGACCAGGCCGGTGCACGAGCCGCAGCTGGCGCTGGCCTTGGTGTGCTTGCGAACCTCTTCCAGCGTGAACAGGCCCTTCTCACGGATGGCCTTGCAGATGCGACCCTTGCTGACGCCGTTGCAGCCGCAGACCTCGTCGCTGTCGGCCATCGCCGCGGCCTTGCTGTGGCCCTCGTGGCCGACGTCGCCGACGTTGCTCTCGCCGAACATCAGCTTGTCGCGCAGGTCGGCCACGCTGCGGCCGTCGCGCAGCAGCTTGAAGTACCAGCTGCCGTCCACGGTGTCGCCGTACAGGCAGGCACCGACGAGCTTGTCGTTCTGGATGACCAGCTTCTTGTAGACGCCGCCGTAGGGGTCGGACAGCACGATCTCCTCGAAGCCCTGCTCGGCCGGCCCACCGCTGAAGTTGCCGGCCGAGAAGAGGTCGATGCCGGTGACCTTGAGCTTGGTGCTGGTCTGGCTGCCGGTGTAGCGGCCGATGCCGAACTGCGCCAGGTGGGTGGCGCAGACCTTGGCCTGCTCGAACAGCGGCGCCACCAGGCCGTAGGCGATGCCGCGGTGCGCGGCGCATTCGCCGACGGCGTAGATGCGCGGGTCGGTGACGGTCTGCAGCGTGTCGCTGACGACGATGCCGCGGTGGCAGTGCAGGCCGACCTTCTCGGCCAGCGCCGTGTTGGGGCGTATGCCGGCGGCCATCACGACGAGGTCGGCGGGGATCTCGGTGCCGTCCTTGAAGCGCACCGACCTGACCCGGCCGTCCCGGTCGCCGACGAGAGCCTCGGTCTGCGCGCCGAGCATGAATTTCAGACCCCGGTCCTCGAGCGATTTCCGAAGCAGGCCGCCGGCGACGTCGTCGAGCTGGCGCTCCATCAGCCACGGCATCAGGTGCACCACGGTCACCTGCATGCCGCGCAGCATCATGCCGTTGGCGGCCTCCAGGCCGAGCAGGCCGCCGCCGATGACGACGGCATGCCTGTAGCGCGTGGCGGCGTCGATCATGGCCTGGGTGTCGGCGATGTCGCGGTAGGCAATCACCCCCTGCAGGTCCTTGCCCGGCACCGGCAGGATGAAGGGGTTGGAGCCGGTGGCCAGCAGCAGGCGGTCGTACTCGGCGGCGGTGCCGTCCTCGGCCTGGACGATGCGCCGCGTGCGGTCGATGCCCACGACCTTCTTGCCCAGGTGCAGGGTGATGCCACGCTCGGCGTACCAGGCCAGCGGGTTGAGGACGATCTGCTCGATCGTCTGCTCGCCCGCCAGCACGGGCGAAAGCAGGATGCGGTTGTAGTTGGGGTGCGGCTCGGCGCCGAAGACGGTGATGTCGTAGAGATCGGGGGCGATCTTCAGCAGCTCTTCGAGCGCGCGGACTCCGGCCATGCCGTTGCCGACCAGGACCAGACGAGACTTCTTCATTGGGGGACCTCCGTGCGGACATGCAGCACCACCATGGCCGCCATGCGGGCCGCGGGGGCAGGGGCTGCGCACGTCGCTGTGCACTTCGGCCGGTGGGTCGTCAGCGACGACACCTGGGCGCGGCGCGTCTTCGCGCCACGGCAAAAATGTTAGCAGTTTCTGTGCCCGAGCCTGGTCGTCATTGGCGCGGGTGATGCCGGGGTCAAATTAGGGGCCAGAATGCCGAAGAAGCTTGATCTCGCGGTTTCGCACCACCAAGATAGGGCATCGGCCGCAGTTTGGTGCAGTCCGCGAGA
>CAIWPS010000493.1 GCA_903914615.1 uncultured beta proteobacterium
GCCGTGGCGGCCCGACCGACGCGCCTCAGGCCGCGGTCTCAGGCCGCGCCTGCACCCAGCTTGAACACCGCCACCGCGGCCACCAGTGCCTGGGCCTGTCGCTTCAGGCTCTCTGCGGCGGCTGCGCTCTGCTCGACCAGCGCGGCATTGCGCTGTGTCGTCTGGTCCATCTGGCTCACGGCCTGGCCGACCTGCGCCACGCCGGCACTCTGTTCGCCGCTGGCATGGCTGATCTCGGCCATGATCTCGGTCACGCGCTGGATGGCCTGCACCACCTCGGTCATCGTCGTGCCCGCGCTGTCGGCCTGGGCGCTACCCTGCTCGACGCGTTCGACGCTTGTGGAGATCAGGCTCTTGATCTCTCGGGCTGCCGTGGCGCTGCGCTGCGCCAGGCTGCGCACCTCGCTGGCAACGACGGCGAAGCCGCGGCCATGCTCGCCGGCCCGCGCCGCCTCGACCGCTGCATTCAGGGCCAGGATGTTGGTCTGGAAGGCGATGCCGTCGATGGTGCCGATGATGTCCGCGATGCGCCGCGAGCTCTCGTTGATGCCCTTCATGGTCTGCACGACCTGGTTGACCACCTCGCCGCCGCGAACAGCCACCTCCGCGGCGCCCTGCGCCAGCTGATTCGCCTGGCGCGCATGGTCGGCGTTGTGGCGCACGGCCGTGCCCAGCTGTTCCATCGAGGCTGCCGTCTGCTGCAGCGCGCTGGCCTGCTGCTCGGTGCGCGCCGAAAGGTCATTGTTGCCCTGGGCGATCTCGCTCGACGCCGTGGCCACGCTCTCGGAGTTCTCGCGCACATGCGCGACCACGCCCGCCAGGCTGGCGCGCATGGCGCCGACGGCGCGCAGCAGCCGCGCGGCCTCGTCCTGGCCGCGGGCCTCGATCTCGAACGCGAGGTCGCCGGCGGCGACCCGGGTCGTTGCCCGCTCGGCGGCCTGCAGGGGACGCGTGATGCTGATGGTCAGCCGCCAGGCCAATGCGGCACTGGCCAGGATGACGGCGATGCCGGCAGCCACCGCCGCCTGCTCGGTGCTGCGCACCTTGGCGCCGGCACTGTCGGTAGCGGCCTGGGCGCGTTGCTGCTGCAGCGCGATGAAGGTCGCCAGTTCGGTGGCGGCGCGGTTGAGCAGCGGGTCGATCTTCTGCGTGATGACCGACGCAGCCTGCTCGCCATTGAAGGTCGCGGCGAGGTCCACCGCGGTCTTGAACTGGGCCTCCATCTGGCGGTCGATCTCGGCCAGTTGCGCCAGCGGCGCGCGCTCCTGCTCGCCCAGGTCCGTGGCCTCCAGCCGCTGCTTGGCCGCCAGGTAGGCGGTGCGCTGCTTCTTGGCCTCGGCCTCGTCCTTCTGCACCGCCTCCACGGTGGTCTGCAGACCCATGTTGCGCACCGCCACCGCGCTGGCCAGCAGCGCCAGCTGCATGGCGCGGGCGTCGGCGCCGCGGCTTTCGGCATCCTGCAGCGTGCGCAGCATGGCCTGCCGATTGGCCCCCGTGCTGGCCAGCGTGCCCGCCAGCATGGCGCTGGCAGCCAGCAGGATGAGGCCGAAGCCCAGGCCCAGCCGGGCGCCGATGTTCAGGCTGCGCAGGTCCATGGCCGGGCTCAGCCCTTGTAGATGCCGCAGCCGACCAGGGTGTCGCCGACGCGCTCGAGGTACATCGCCTTGCCCTCGATCTTCTGCGTCACCGGGTTCAGGAACTTGTAGCCCTCCACCCAGCCCTTGCCCTTGTCCTTGGCGAGGTCGACGAACATCTTGATCAGCGGCTTGCCGTCGGGGTCCTTCAGACCGATCAGGTCCTTGCCGACCAGCTTGGGATTGGCCCCTTGCGCCAGGTTCTTGCCGTTGAGGTCGTAGACGATGATGTAGAGGTCGCGGTCCTTGAAGCTCTTGCCGTGGGTGAACTCCTCGTAGGCCTTGTCCGGGCCGTTGGCCTTGATGTAGGCGACGGCCTTCTTCACCATGGCCTCGGCCTCGGCGGCGGTGCCCTGGTCGGCGGCGTGGGCGGCGCCGGACAGCAGCATGGCGGCGAGTGCCGCGCGAAGGAGGGCGATCAGGAAAGGTGTCAGTTTCATGGCGGCTCTGTGCGTGTGGGCCCGGCGTGCCGGGATGGTCGTGAGGAAGACCCCCTCATTTCGGCGTGGACGGGCAGACCTTGAGTAGGGCGGCCGGGCTTGCGGCATGATCGGTGGATGAATGCGCAAGCGCTGCGGCTGCTTCTGGTGTCGCCCGACGCGGCGGGCCGCGCGGTGCTGCAGGCGGCGGGCCTGAGCGCGGCGGAAGCGCCCGAGGCGGGCGCCGCACGCGACCATGATGTCGTGTTCTGGCATGCCGCCACGCCCGCGGCGCTGGCGGCACTGGCGCGCCGGGCCGAATTGCCGCAAGCCGCCCACGATGCCGCCGTCGTGGTGCTGCTGGGTGCCGAGGCGGCCGCGGACCTAGCGGGCCAGGCCGATCTCGTCAGCCTGGGCGTGGAGGCCCTGGTGAGCGCCACCGACGTCGCCGAGCTGCCGCGGGCCATGCACCACGCCGTGCTGCGCAAGCGCGTCGAGCGCGCGTCGCGCACCGCCTACGCCACCGACCTCGCCACCGGCCTGCCGCACCAGGCGCAGCTGCTGGAGCACATGAACCAGCTGCTCGCGCTGCGCGAGCGCGAGCCGGCGCCGATGGTGCTGCTGGTGCTGCGCATCGAGGGCTATGCCGGGGCCGCGGCGCGGCTGGGAGGCGAGTCGGCCAACGTGCTGCGGCGCAAGGTGGCGGTGCGGCTGCGCAGCGGTCTGCGCGCCAGCGACGTCGTCGCCGCCATCTCGTCCGACGCCTTCGGCGTGCTGCTCGGCCGGCTCGAGGCCCGCGGCGACGGTGAACGCGTCGCCGCCAAGCTGGTGCGCGCGCTGCAGCAGCCCTTCGTCATCGCCGGCCAGCCTTGCACCGTCACCGTGGCCGTCGGCATGGCCCTGTACCCCGAGCATGGCAAGCAGGCGCGCGAGCTGTTGCAGCGCGCCAGCGCCCAGGCCGGATCGGTGGCAACGCTGGGCAGCGCAGGCTACGCCGGGCGCACCGAGCGCGGCCCGGGCGCCGCGGCCAACGACGACGACGGCTGAATGCCGCGGCCGCCCGGCGCGGCTGCCCGCTACTTCAGGATGTCGCCCAGGCAGAGGTACTTCGTCTCGAGGTAGTCGTCGATGCCCTGGCGTGCGCCCTCGCGCCCGAGGCCGCTCTGCTTGACGCCGCCGAAGGGCACCTCGGCGGTGGAGATGAGCCCGGTGTTGATGCCCACCATGCCGTATTCCAGCGCCTCGGCGACGCGGAAGATGCGGCCGACGTCGCGGCTGTAGAAGTAGCTGGCGAGGCCGAACTCGGTGGCGTTGGCGGCGGCGATGGCCTCGGCCTCGGTCTCGAAGCGGAACACCGGTGCCACCGGGCCGAAGGTTTCCTCGCGTGCGCACAGCATGTCGGCGGTAACGCCCGAGAGCACCGTGGGCGTGTAGAAGCGCGTGCCGCTGCGGCTGCCGCCCACCACCACGGTGGCGCCCTTGGCGACGGCGTCGGCGACATGGCTCTCGACCTTGGCGATGGCGTCGTCGTCGATCAGCGGGCCCTGCGCCACGCCGGCCTCGAAGCCGTTGCCGACGCGGATCTCGGCGGCCTTGGCCGCCAGCCCTGCGACGAAGCGGTCGTAGACGCCGGCCTGGACGTACAGGCGGTTGGCGCAGACGCAGGTCTGGCCGGCGTTGCGGTACTTGCTGACCATCGCGCCTTCGATCGCGGCGCCCAGGTCGGCGTCGTCGAAGACGATGAAGGGCGCGTTGCCGCCGAGCTCCAGGCTCAGCTTCTTCACCGTCGGCGCGCATTGGCGCGCCAGGATGCGGCCGACCTCGGTGCTGCCGGTGAAGGACAGGTGGCGAACGACGTCGCTGGTGCACAGCACCTTGCCGATCTCGATGGAATTGGCGCTGTCGGCGCACAGCACGCCGAGCACGCCGGTGGGCATGCCGGCGCGCTGCGCCAGTTCGGCCACGGCCAGTGCCGACAGCGGCGTCTGCTCGGCCGGCTTGATGATCACCGGGCAGCCCGCGGCCAGTGCCGGCGCCACCTTGCGCGTGATCATCGCGATGGGGAAGTTCCACGGCGTGATGGCCGCGCACACGCCCACGGGCTGGCGGATGACGAGGTAGCGCTTGTTGTTGTCGGTGGTGGGGATGGTCTCGCCGTAGACGCGGCGGGCCTCCTCGGCGAACCACTCGATGAAGCTGGCGCCGTAGGTCACTTCCCCGCGCGCCTCGGCCAGCGGCTTGCCCTGTTCGGCGGTCATGATGCGGGCCAGGTCGTCGGCATGCTGGTGCAGCAGCGCGAACCACTTCATCAGCACGGCGCCGCGTTCCTTGGCGGTGCGCGCCCGCCAGGCCGGCCAGGCCTTCTCGGCCGCGGCGATGGCCGCGGCGGCGTCGATGGGCCCCAGGTTGGCCACTTGCGCCAGCACCTGGCCGGTGGCCGGGTCGGTGACGGCGAAGCGCGCCGCGCCGGCCTGGCCGGCGACCCAGGTGCCGTTGATGAGTCCGTCGGTCTTCAGCAGACCGGGGTCGGCCAGCTTGCTCAGGGGAGTCTCTTCCATGCAGGTCTCCGGTGTGGGCTGCGACTCTAGCGCGGCTTCATTCGATCAGCACGTTGACGATGGCGTTGCCGATGCCCATCAGCGCGGCGCCCGAGATGAGCCCGGCGCAGATCGGCTCGCAGCCCTCGACCCAGAAGCGGTGGCCGCGGCTGCCCGGCGCGGGGTGGCGCAGCGACATCAGCCAGAACACCAGCGCCCCGACCCACATCGCCAGCGTCGATTCCGGCGGCAGCACCACGCCCAGCCCCACCGAGACCGCCGAGAGCGGGAAGCGGCCCTTGCTGACGATCCGTGCCACTTCCATCGCCACCGCCGCCAGCGCCGCCACGGCCATTGCGACCAGCGCCGACACGGGCAGCCCGTTCAGCCCCTTGGCGATGATCTCGGCCACGCCCTTCCACTGCAGCGCCGCGGGCATCGAGAACTGTTCGGACAGCAGCGTGCCGGTCGAGCGCACGCCGTGGGCGTCGGGGTGCAGGAAGAGCAGGAAGTACAGCGGCACGCAGGCCAGCACGCCGGCGAAGATGCCGATGACGTGGCCGACCGCCTGGTGGCGCGGCTTGCCGCCCAGCATGTAGCCGGGCTTGATGTCCGAGAGCAGGTTGGCGGCGTTGGACGCGATCTCCGAAGTCATGCCCGCCGGCAGCAGGTTGCTGGCCGGGTTGCTGCGGTCGATGGCGCCGATGGTGAACTGCGTGATCTTCGACAGCGAGCCGGTGGGCGTCCACGAGGTCAGCGCCATCGAGTTGGTGCAGATGACGGTAAGCACGAAGATCAGCGGCAGCGACACAGCGGCCAGGAACAGCGGCACGCCGAAGAAGGCGTGCGTGACCCAGGCGCCGAGGACGCTGAACACCGGCACGCCGACGTAGGACACCCACAGCGGCACCTCGATGCCGGCCAGCAGGTCGGGGCTGTTGTCCTTGTTCGACGCGGCGCCCTTGCGCGTGGTGACCGACTTGAAGGCGGCCGTGAAGAGCTCGGGTTTGGCGGCCAGGCTGACCAGCGAGCCGACGACCATCATCGTCACGCCCCACCACATCGACCACTGGTTGACGATCTCGGCACGCGAGATCGGCACCGTGCCGCCATTGGGTGCGACGCGGGCGACGATGTCGCCGGCCTGGATCATCAGCGGCGCCAGCACGACGAAGTTGACGAAGGCGCCGAGCAGCACGCTGGTCGCCACCGCGATGCCCATCAGCCCGCCCACGCCCAGCATCGCGGCGTCCAGGGTCAGGCGCAGGCCGAGGACGCGGAGGTCGGTGCCCAGGATGCGCGGCACCGCGCCGCCGGCCTGGTACCAGTAGCTGTCCAGCCTTTCCTGCAGCACCCAGGGCTGCTTCAGGCCGGCCCACCGGTCCAGGCGCAGCAGCCTGAACTGCAGCAGCTTCATCCAGCCGTCGCTGACCAGCGCCTGCCACACCGCGGTGACGCCCGCCACGGCGCCGAGCAGCCGGGCCTTGAACAGGCCCGCCGCGGCCTCGCCGGTGTAGAGGGCGTCCAGCACCACGCCGCAGGCGCGGCCTTCGGGGAAGGGCAGCTGGTCCTCGTTGATGAAGCGGCGCTTCATCGGGAAGGCGACGAGCACGCCCAGGATGGACGTCACCACCATCCACACCATCATCTGCCACCACGGGATGATGGTGCCTGTGACCAGCATGTAGGCCGCCAGGCTGGACGTGAGCGGGGTCACGACATAGCCGGCCGCGGTGGCGATGGACTGGGTGCAGTTGTTCTCCAGGATCGTGCAGTCGCTGACGATGCCGGCCGCGCCCAGGCTGCGGAAGAGGGCGAAGGCCAGGATCACCGAAGTCAGCCCGACGCCGATGCTGATGCCGGTCTTGGCCGCGATGTACAGGCCCGTGGCCGAAAGCACGCCGCCGAGCAGGAAGCCGGTGAGGCCCGAGCGCAGCGTGAGCTGCGCCATGTCGCCGCGGAAGACGTTGTGGAACCACCAGGCGTCCTTCTGCGCCCGGCTCCAGGTTCGGGTCTGCTCGTCGGTCAGCTGCTGCAAGGCCATGGTGTCGGGGCGGATCCTGAGGTGCGGCGGATTGTCTGCCGCGAACCGGCCCGCGCCCGCCCCCGCTTCTAGAATCGAGGGTTTCCGCCAGCCCCGGACCCCGTCCGGGCGGCCCTGAAGGAAAGCGCCGAATGCAAGCCGCCGAGATCCGTTCCACCTTCCTGAAGTTCTTCGAGTCCAAGGGCCACACCATCGTGGCCTCCAGCCCCGTGGTGCCCGGCGACGACCCGACGCTGCTGTTCACCAACGCCGGCATGAACCAGTTCAAGGACGTCTTCCTGGGCTTCGACAAGCGCCCCTACACGCGCGCCACGACGAGCCAGAAGTGCATCCGCGCCGGCGGCAAGCACAACGACCTCGAGAACGTCGGCTACACGGCGCGCCACCACACCTTCTTCGAGATGCTGGGCAACTTCAGCTTCGGCGACTACTTCAAGCGCGACGCGCTGCTGTACGCCTGGGAGCTGCTGACGGTGCACTTCAGGCTGCCCGCCGACAAGCTGTGGGCCACCGTCTATGCCGAGGACGACGAGGCCTACGACATCTGGCTCAAGGACATCGGCCTGCCGGCCGCGCGCATCGTGCGCATCGGCGACAACAAGGGCGCGCGCTATGCGTCCGACAACTTCTGGATGATGGGGGACACCGGCCCCTGCGGCCCGTGCAGCGAGATCTTCTACGATCACGGGCCCGAGGTCGCAGGCGGCCCCCCCGGCAGCCCGGGCGAGGACGGCGACCGCTACATCGAGATCTGGAACAACGTCTTCATGCAGTTCAACCGCACCGAAGACGGCGTGATGCACCGGCTGCCCAAGCCCAGCGTCGACACCGGCATGGGGCTGGAGCGGCTGTCGGCGGTGCTGCAGCACGTCCACAGCAACTACGAGATCGACCTCTTCGTGAACCTGCTGGCCGCGGCGAAGCGGGCTGTCGATGGCGCCGGGGGCGGCGCAACGCCGGCCGGCGCCGCAGGCGCCGGGTGCGACGCGGCATCGCCTTCGCTGAAGGTCATCGCCGACCACATCCGTGCCTGCACCTTCACCGTTGTCGATGGCGTCGTCCCGGGTAACGAGGGCCGCGGCTACGTGCTGCGCCGCATCGCCCGCCGCGCCATCCGCCACGGCTACAAGCTGGGTGCGCGCAAGCCCTTCTTCCACACGCTCGTCGCCCCGCTGGCGGCCGAGATGGGCGAGGCCTACCCCGAGCTGCGGCGCGACGCCGCGCGCGTGACCGAGGTGCTGAAGGCCGAGGAGGAGCGCTTCTTCCAGACCATCGCCAACGGCATGGAGATCCTGGAAGCCGCCCTCGCGGGCGGGACGAAGCTCGTCGACGGCGAGACCGCCTTCAAGCTCCACGACACCTTCGGCTTCCCGCTCGACCTCACCGCCGACGTCTGCCGCGAACGCGGCGTGGCGGTGGACGAAGCCGGCTTCAACGCGGCCATGAACCGCCAGCGCGAGCAGGCCCGTGCGGCGGGCAAGTTCAAGGTCGCGGCCGGGCTGGAATACGGCGGCCCGGCCACCGTCTTCCACGGCTACGAGCACCTGGTGTGCGAGCACAGCAAGGTCACGGCGATCTACGTCGAAGGCCAGCCCGTGCAGCGCGCGCGGGCCGGCGACGACGTCGTCATCGTGCTCGACCACACGCCCTTCTACGCCGAGAGCGGCGGCCAGGTCGGCGACACCGGCGAGCTGCGCAATGCGCGCGCCCGCGTCGTCGTCGAGGACACCGTCAAGGTCCAGGCCAGCGTCCACGGCCACCAGGGCCGCATCGTCGAAGGCGAGGTCGAGGTCGGCGACACGCTGGTGGCGCGCGTCAACGGCGAGCATCGCGCCCGCACGCAGCGCAACCACAGCGTCACCCACCTCATGCACAAGTCGCTGCGCGAGGTGCTGGGCGCGCATGTGCAGCAGAAGGGCTCGCTGGTCAGCCCCGAGCGCACGCGCTTCGACTTCGCCCACAACGCGCCGCTGACGCCGGCGCAGCTCGCGCAGGTCGAGGCGCTGGTCAACGCCGAGATCCTCGCCAACGCCGCCACCCAGGCGCGCGTGCTGCCGCTGGAGGAGGCGCAGAAGCTGGGCGCGATGATGCTGTTCGGCGAGAAGTATGGCGACGAGGTGCGCGTGCTCGACATCGGCAGCAGCCGCGAACTCTGCGGCGGCACGCATGTGCAGCGCAGCGGCGACATCGGCGTCTTCAAGATCGTTGCCGAGGGCGGCGTGGCCGCCGGCATCCGCCGCGTCGAGGCCGTCACCGGCGACAACGCGCTGGCCTACCTGCAGCAGCTGGAAGGCACGGTCGGCGGCCTGGCGGCGACGCTGAAGGCCACGCCGGCCGAGGTGCCGGCGCGCGTGGCCGCGGTGCTGGAGCACGTGCGCGCGCTCGAGAAGGAAGTCACCGCGCTCAAGGGCAGGCTGGCCTCGGCCCAGGGCGACGAACTGCTGGCACAGGCCGTCGACGTCCAGGGCCTGAAGGTGCTGGCGGCGACGCTGCAGGGCGCCGACGCCAAGGCGCTGCGCGAGACCCTGGACAGGCTCAAGGACAAGCTCAAGAGCGCGGCCATCGTGCTCGCCGCCGTCGATGGCGGCAAGGTGCAGCTGGCGGCAGGCGTCACCGCCGACGTGCTGGCACGGCCGGGCTCGCGCATCAAGGCCGGCGAGCTCGTCAACTTCGTCGCCCTGCAGGTGGGCGGCAAGGGCGGCGGCAAGCCCGACCTGGCAATGGCCGGTGGCAGCGACGCCGCGGCGCTGCCGCAGGCGCTGGCCTCGGTGGCCGGCTGGGTGGCCCAGCGGCTGTAACGCACCCCCGCCGTAGCCCCCGGGACCCGGGGGCTGCGCGTGGTGCCTGCGCGACAGTGGCACCTTGAATGCGCTCGCGGCAATAGGCTGGTGGCGGTCTTATGTTGTCATCACACATTGACCGCTAAGACCGGCCGTTGGGGGTTTCACCAAGCTTTCACGGCCCGCTGACGACAATCGAGGTTTGCACCTAGCAGGTGCGGGCCGATGCATCGTAAGAATGCGTGACAGCGTCGCTGCTCAGGCGCGGGGTCTGTGCGTTCGGGCTCGGTGAGGGTTTTCGCCGGTCAGGCGGCCACCGGCCTTGGCAGGCATCTTGCGACATGGTGGCTTTTCTTGATTTCCGCTTTTCTGCCGTTCCGTTAAGTCTCCAAGATGGTTCATTTCAGCGTTCAGTCTGTGCCCCTTGTGCGGGCCGGGGTGCCGGCACCGTGAGCAGGGGCTGACCCGTGGCCACCGAACTCGCGACCGGCGTCCTGGGCGGCGGCTGGGGCGGTCCCGAGGCCTATGCGCCCAAGCGGTCCTTCACCGGCATCGGCATCGTCATCGTGCTGCACCTGCTGCTGGCCTGGGCCCTGGTCAGCGGCCTGGCGCAGCGCGTCGTCGAGGTCGTGCGCGCGCCGCTGGAGACCAAGCTGATCGAAGAGATCAAGGCGCCGCCGCCGCCGCCACCGCCGGTGCTGCCACCGCCGCAGCTGACGCCGCCGCCGATGGTGGTGCAGGTGCCGGTGCC
>CAIWPS010000494.1 GCA_903914615.1 uncultured beta proteobacterium
CCATGCAGTTCGTCTGGCTGTAGACGGTCTCGCCAGGTGCCAGATCAATGGCGACAGTCTGCATCACAGTACCCGAAACCTTGAACTGCATGGCGTGCTCCTGAACCGCTGCGGGTGACGGAGGAAAGTCTATCGCCGTCTTTCGCCGCCGACGCCTTGCGCCATCGAACAAATCTGCTGGCGCTGCCGTCCGTTGGCAGACAGTGCGCCATTGGCAGACGCCAGGCCGAACGCCAGCTTCAACGGCTTCCAGCCGGTGGGCACCGCCGAGCAGAAGAGCGGCAGGAGGTTCAGCTCCGGATCGGTCATGGGCGGGCACGGCGGACGCGCTCTCCACCGCAAAGCCGGCGTACGTCGATGTCCTTTGCGCCCCCGCCCGCGGCCGATTTGCACCTGTCGCTGCACTGCGCAAGCCTCCAGAATACCGGCCGACAACAACTGGAGACACCCATGACCCGCATGCCCTGGACCGCTTCCTACCCCGATGCCATGCGCTGGGACGCCGAGATCCCCCTCGGCCGGGTCGACCACCTGCTCGACGACGCAGCCGAACGCTGGCCCGACCGCGCCGCGATCGACTTCATGGGCCGCGAGTTCACGTTCGCCGAGTTGCACCGCGTTGTGGCGCGCGCCGCCAGCGGTCTGCAGGCGCTGGGAGTGGGCCCGGGCGTGCACGTGGGGCTGTACCTGCCCAACTCGCCGCACTACATGATCGCCTTCTTCGCGGTGCTGAAGGCCGGCGGCGTGGTGGTGAACTACTCACCGCTGGACGCCGAACGCGTGCTGGAGCACAAGATCGAGGACAGCCGCACCGACGTGCTGATCACCCTGGACCTGGCCGCGCTGTACCCGCAGATGTCGCGACTGCTGGGCCGCACTCGACTGAGGACCCTGGTGGTGGGCACCCTGGGTGAGATGGCGGCGCACCCCGACGCGGTGACGGCGCACATGAAGGCCGCCGGCCAGCTGGCCGAAGTGCCGGCCGACGACTGCAATGTGTCCTTTTCCCAGCTGATCGACAACGACGGCCGCTACGTGCCGCACGACATCGGCGACCCGCGCGAGGCGTTGGCGGTGCTGCAGTACACCGGCGGAACCACCGGCCTTCCCAAGGGCGCGATGCTCACGCACGCCAACCTCACCGCCGCCAACCAGCAGTACGTGCTGACGGCCACGCTGGGCGGCGCGAACCTGAAGGAAGGCGAGGAGCACTTCCTGTGCGTGCTGCCGCCCTTCCACATCTACGCGCTGAGCGTGAACATGCTCTTCGGTGTGCGCCTGGGCGCCACCCAGACGCTGCACGTGCGCTTCGACCCCGCCGAGGTGCTGAAGGACCTGGCAGCCAAGAAAATCACCGTCTTCCCCGGCGTGCCCACCATGTACACCGCGATCAACCAGTTCCCGGGCGTCGAGCAGTTCGACCTGCGTTCGCTGAAATACTGTGGCTCCGGCGGCGCGCCGCTGCCGGCCGAGGTGCACCAGCGTTTCATGCAGCTCACCGGCTGCCCCCTGGCCGAAGGCTGGGGCATGACCGAGACCGCGCCCGCGGGCACCTTCTCGCCGATGACCTCGAAGCAGCGCGTGGGCTCTTGCGGCCTCCCGATGCCCGGCATCGAGATCCGCCTCGCAAGCCTGACCGACCCCGACGCCTATGTCGGCGCCGGCGAGCGCGGCGAGATGGTCATCAAGGGCCCGAACGTGATGAAGGGCTACTGGAACGCCGAAGACGCCACGCGCGAAGCCTTCAACCGCGACGGCTTCATGCGCACCGGCGACGTGGCCGAGATGGACGCCGACGGCTACCTCTACATCGTCGACCGCACGAAGGACATGCTGCTGTGCAGCGGCTTCAACGTCTACCCGCGCACCATCGAGGAGGCCATCTACACCCACCCGGCGGTGTCCGAGGTGTGCGTGATTGGCGTGCCCGACGCCTACCGCGGCCAGTCCCCCAAGGCCTTCGTCGCGCTGAAGGCGGGCGCCGAGCCCATCACCCTGGAAGCGATGAAGGCCTTCCTGGCCGACAAGATCGGCAAGCACGAGATGATCGGCGCCCTCGAGATCCGCGCCGCGCTGCCCAAGACGCCGGTAGGCAAGCTCTCGAAGAAGGCCCTGGTCGACGAGGAGGCGGCGCGTCGCGCCGAAGCGCAATGAGCGACATGCACCATCTCAGCATCGTGGACGGGGCCTTCCTGCATTTGGAAAGCCCGGAGATGCCCATGCACGTGGGCAGCGTCGCGCTGTTCGACGCACCGGCCGGCGGCGGTGAGGGTTGGTACGAGGCCGTGAAGGCCCACGTCACCTGCCGCATGCACCTGGCGCCGGTGTTCGCACGCAAGCTGGCGCCGATGCCCTTCGACCTGGCCAACCCGGTGTGGATCCACGACGACGACATCGACCTGGACTACCACATGCGCACCCTGGTGCTGCCCAAGCCGGGCACCATGGCGCAGTTGCAGGCGCTGTGCGCGCGCCTGCACTCCAGCCTGCTGGACCGCAGCCGCCCGCTGTGGGAGTTCTACGTCATCGAAGGGCTGGCCGACGGCCGGCTGGCCTTCTATTCGAAGGTGCACCACGCGGCGGTCGACGGCCAGGCCGCGGTGGCGCTGGCCGGCAGCATCTTCGACCTCGCGCCCGAAGGCCGGCGCGTGAAGCCACCGCGGCCCGTGCGCAGCAACCGCTACCAGCTGGGCGTGGCCGAACTGCTGGGCGCCGCGGTCACCAACCAGCTGCAGCAGCTGGTGCAGTTCGCGCGCCTGGTACCGCCGCTGGCCGGTGCCGCCTGGGGCACCGCGAAGCAGGCCTGGGCGCAACGCAACGACACCGACCGCGTGAAGTTGGCCTCGCGCCTGAAGTTTGCGCCGCCCTCGCCCTTCACCACGCCCATCACCAACCAGCGCAGCTTTGCCGCCGTGGGCCTGCCGCTGCAGGACGTGAAGGCGATCGGCAAGGCGCATGGCGCCTCCATCAACGACATGGTGCTGTGGCTCTGCAGCACCGCGCTGCGCACCTACCTTGACGAAGGGCGCGAACTGCCGACCAGGACGCTGGTGGCCGGTGTGCCGGTCTCGCTGCGCGCCGCCGGCGACACCACGAGCAACAACCAGGTCTCGGGCAGCCTGGTCGATCTGGCCACGCACGAGGCCGACCCCGCCGCGCGCCTGGCCGCGGTGATGGCCGCCACGCGCGCCATGAAGGACGAGATGGGTGTCTTCGGCGAACTGATCCCGAAGGACTTCCCTTCGTTGGGCTCGCCCTGGCTGCTCAGCGGCCTGGCCTCGCTCTACGGCCGCTCGCGGCTGGCGCACCGGCTGCGGGTGGCCAACGTGGTCATCTCCAATGTGCCGGGGCCGCAGGTACCGCTCTACATGGCCGGCGCGCGCATGGTGGGGCTGTACCCGCTGTCGATCGTGGTGCACGGCGTCGCGCTCAATATCACGGTGCAGAGCTACAACGGGCAGCTGTGCTTCGGCCTCATCGCCTGCCGGCGCGCGGTGCCCGACGTGGCCGATCTGGCTCGCGCACTGGAAGCGGCGCTCGCCACGGCGCGCACGCTGCCGGCCTTCGCCGCAGCCAGCGCCGCCATCACTGCCGCGCTGGCCCCTGCGGCGGTGGCCGAACCGAAGAAGTCGCGCAAGACCGTGGCGCGCAAGCGGCGCAGCGCCGCCGCGGCGTGATGCATTCAGCCAGCGGCCTGGGCCTCGCGCCGGTACTCGGTGGGCGAGTGCCCGGTCCATTTGCGGAAGGCGTTGCGGAAGTTCGCGCCGTCGGAGTAGCCCAGCGTGCCGGCTATCTCCTCGCTCGTGAGGCGGGTGGTCGCCAGGTACTGCTTGGCCAGATCGGCGCGCACGGAGTTCAGCACCTCCTGGAAGGTGGTGCCTTCGTCTTCCAGCCGCCAGCGCAGCGTGCGCGCGGTGGTGTGCAGCTCATCGGCCACCTGTTCCATGGTGGGCAGGTCGCCCGGGCGGCCCGCCAGCAGCTGGTACACGCGCCCGGC
>CAIWPS010000495.1 GCA_903914615.1 uncultured beta proteobacterium
TGCCGGGGGCGGGCCCCGATGCGCGGCTGGAATGGCTCAAGTCGTGGCCGCCCGCCGCCGTGCGCGCGCCGGTGGCGCTCGACGCGCTGGAGGCGCTGTGGCGCGGCCGCCGCCACGTGCCCGACCGTGCCGGCGCCGAGCGTCTGTGGGAGATGGCGCAGCAGCATCTGCAGCCGCTGGCCGCGGCGGATCGGCGGCCGCTGGCGGTGTGGCTGCGCGTGCTGCTCGACGGCCTGGACCGCGACGGCACGCTGGCGCAACTCGCGGACGACGCGGCCGGCAGCCAGGTGCTCGCCTGCCTGGGATGGCCGCAGCCCGCGCCCTGGCAGGACCACGCGCCCGACGTGCGGCTGGACCTGCCGGGCTTCATCGCCTGGGTGCAGGACACCCTGGAACAGCAGCCCTACCTGCCGCCGCCCGACGCGGCGGCGCAAGTCGTGCTGACGCCGCTGGCGCGGGCCTTCGGCCGCCCCTGTGCGCAGGCCGTGGTGCCGGGGGCCGATGCGCTGCGGCTTTCGGTCGGCGACGCGCCGCCGGCGCTCATCGGCGACGCGCTGGCCGCGGCCATCGGCCTGGACCACGCCGCCGCGCGCCGCCTGCGCCAGCGGCAGGCGCTGGCGCAGTTGCTGCGCGTGCCGCGCGTGACGCTGCTGCGCCGCCGCCGCGACGGCGACGAGCCTGTGGCCGACAGCCCCGACGTGGAATGGCTGCAACTGGAGCGGGCACGCGCCGGCCTGCCGGCCTGGCCCCTGGTGGCGTGGCAGGCCGCGCTGCGCAGCGTGCCGGCGCAGCCGGTGCCGCGGCCGCAGCCGACGGCCCGCGGCGCCTTGCCCGAACGCCTCAGCGCCAGCCAGCTCGAGGCCCTGCGCCAGTGCCCCTACCGCTTCTTCGCCCGCGCCGTGCTGCGGCTGGACGAGCCCGACGAGCTGGAATCCGCGCTCGCCAAGCGCGACTACGGCAACTGGCTGCATGCCGTGCTGCACCGCTTCCACAGCCGGCGCGACGCGGCCGGTGGCGAAGCCGTGCAATTGCAGCAGGCCGCCGAAGCGGTGACGCACGAGCAGGGCCTGGACGCCGGCGAACTGCTGCCCTTTCGCGCCAGCTTCGAGCACTTCGCGCCGGCCTACCTGGCCTGGCTGGCCGAACGCGAAGCCGCCGGCTGGCGCTGGCAGGAAGGCGAGACCGACCACCGCCGCGCACCGCCCGAGCTCGACGGCCTGCAGCTGGGCGGCCGCATCGACCGCCTCGACCGCGGCCCCGGCGGCGCGCGCCAGCTCATCGACTACAAGACCGGCAATGCCGACGCGCTGGCGCGCAAGGTGAAGACGCCGCTGGAGGACACCCAGCTCGCCTTCTATGCCGCGCTGCTGGACGGCGGCGCCGATTTCTCGGCCAGCTACCTGGCGCTGGACGACGCCAAGGCGCCGCGCGAGATCGGCCACGACGGCGTGCAGCGGAGTGCCGCGACGCTGCTCGAAGGCCTGGGCGCTGAATGGCAGCGGCTGCGCGCCGGCGCGCCGATGCCGGCGCTGGGCGAGGGCGCGGTGTGCGACACCTGCGAGGCTCGGGGCCTGTGCCGCCGCGACCATTGGGCCGAACGGCGATGAACGCCCCGGCCTACCGCATCGCCGGCCAGCCCGCGCTTGCCGCCGCCTTCTACGCCGCCGCCTGCGACCCGCGGCGCAGCGTCGTCGTCGAGGCCTGCGCCGGCGCCGGCAAGACCTGGATGCTGGTGTCGCGCATCCTGCGTGCGCTGCTGGCGGGGGCCGAGCCGCAGCAGATCATGGCCATCACCTTCACGCGCAAGGCGGCGGGCGAGATGCGCGAGCGGCTGGACGCATGGCTGCAGGGCTACGCCGCCGCGGCCTGCGACGAGGCGACGCGCGTGCAGGCCCTGTGCGAGCGCGGCGTCACGCCCGCCGAGGCGCAGCGGCTGGCCCCCGCGCTGGCGGCGCTGCACGAGCGGCTGCTGCGCGGCGGCCGCGCGGTCGAGGTGCGCACCTTCCACGCCTGGTTCACGCAGCTGCTGTCGCATGCGCCGCTGGCGGTGCTGGAAGGCCTGGGGCTGCCGGCGGCCTACGAGGCCATCGAGGACATCTCGGTGCTGCACGACGAGCTGTTCCGCCGCTTCCACCGCGCCGTGCAGGCCGACGCCGCGCTGCGCGCCGACTACCTGGCGCTCGTCGGCCGCCACCGCCGCGGCACCGTGCTGCAGTGGTTGCAGGCGGCCTGGCGGCGCGGCCCCGAACTGCTGCGCGCCGATGCCGCCGGTGCGGTGGCCGATGCCGTGCCGCCGGCGGCCGCGCTCTGGCCCGCCTGCCACGGCCTGGCAGACGCGGCCGAGCTGCTCTGGCGGCCGCCGCTGGCCGACCAGATCGACGCCCTGGCCCGCGAACTGGGGGCCCGCGGCAAGGCCAAGTCCGACACCGCGGCGCAGGGCCTGCGCGCGGCGCTGGAAGCGCAGCAGACCGACATCGCCTTCGCGGCCGCCTGGTCGGCGCTCTTCAACAAGGACGGCGAGCCGCGCAAGCAGCTCGGCGACACGCCGCTGCAGCAGGCCGTCGCCGACGCGCTGCGCAGCGTGCAGGACATGGGCCTGCAGCAGGCCGCCCACGAAGACCAGGTGGCGCTGCTGCGGCTGGCGCGCGTGCTGCTGGCCGAGTACGCCGGGCTGAAGCGGCGGCGCGGCCTCGTCGACATGGCCGACCTCGAACGCGTCGCCGAGGCGCTGCTGGGCGACAGTGCGTTGGCAGGCTGGGTGCAGGAGCGGCTGGACCAGCGGCTGCGCCATGTCCTCGTCGACGAGTTCCAGGACACCAGCCCGCTGCAGTGGCAGGTGCTGCAGGGCTGGCTGGCGGGCTATGCCGGCGCCGGCGGCGGCGCCAGCGGGCAGCGGCCGCTGGCCGTCTTCATCGTCGGCGACCCCAAGCAGAGCATCTACCGCTTCCGCGGCGCCGAGCCGCGCGTCTTCGCCGCCGCGCGCGACTTCGTCGTCGAGGGGCTGGACGGCGTGCTGCTGGAATGCGACCACACCCGGCGCAATGCGCCCGCGGTGCTGCACGCGCTGAACGCCGTCTTCGAAGAGGCCGCGCAGCAGGACGGCTGGGGCCCCTTCCGCCGCCACACCACCAGCGTGGCCGCCGGCGGCGAGGTACGCCGCCTGGCCGGCGTGCCGCGACCGGCCAAGGCCGACACCTCGGGCGTGGCGGCCGACGTCTGGCGCGATTCGCTGACCCAGCCGCGCGACGAGCCCGAGCTGCACCGCCGCGCCGAGGAAGCCGCCCAGGCCGCCGACGCCGTGGCCGCCCTGGTGGCCGGCCAGGGCCTGGCGCCCGGCGAGGTGATGGTGCTGGCACGCAAGCGCGCCACGCTGGCGCTGGTGGCCGACGCGCTGGCGCAGCGCGGCCTGCCGCATGTCGTGGCCGAGCCGCTGCGGCTGCACGAGTCGCCCGAGGCCCTGGACCTGGCGGCGGTGCTGGACGTGCTGGCCTCGCCCGGCCACGACATCGCCTTGGCGCGGGCGCTGAAGAGCCCGCTCTTTGCCGCCGCCGACGACGACCTGCTCTGGCTGGCCCAGGCCGCGCGCAACGCCGGCAGCCACTGGCTGGCGGCGCTGGGCGCGGCCGAGGCACTGCCTTCGTCGGCGCTGGCGCGTGCGCAGGGCCTGTTCAGCGGCTGGGTGGCGCTGGCCGGCCGCGTGCCGCCGCACGACCTGCTGGACCGCATCGTCGATGAATCGGACTTGCTGGCGCGCCTGGCGGCGGCCGTGCCGACA
>CAIWPS010000496.1 GCA_903914615.1 uncultured beta proteobacterium
CATCCCGCAGGTGATGAAGGTGCTGCTCAATGCCGGGTTGCTGCACGGCGACTGCATCACCATCACCGGCAAGACGGTGGCCGAGAACCTGGCCGACGTGCCCGACCTGCCGCGCGCCGACCAGGAAGTCATCCGCACCGTGCCCAACGCGATGTATGCCGAAGGGCACCTCGCGATCCTGAAGGGCAACCTCAGCCCCGAGGGCTGCGTGGCCAAGATCTCGGGCCTGAAGAGCCCGGTGATGACCGGCCCGGCGCGCGTCTTCGACGACGAGCAGAGCGCACTGGCCGCCATCATGGCCGGCAAGATCGTGCCCGGCGACGTCATGGTGCTGCGCTACCTCGGCCCCAAGGGCGGCCCGGGCATGCCGGAGATGCTGGCCCCCACGGGCGCCCTCATCGGCCAGGGCCTGGGCGAGAGCGTGGGCCTGATCACCGATGGCCGCTTCTCGGGCGGCACCTGGGGCATGGTCGTCGGGCATGTCGCGCCCGAGGCCTGGGCCGGCGGCCTGATCGCGCTCATCCACGAGGGCGACCCCATCACCATCGACGCCCACCGGCTGCTGCTGCAGCTGGACGTCGACGACGCCGAGATCGCGCGCCGGCGTGCACGGTGGCAGCAGCCGACGCTGCGCTACACGCGCGGCGTGCTGGGCAAGTTCGCACGCAACGCCAGCAGCGCCAGCCGCGGCGCGGTGCTCGACGGCGACCCGGCCTGATCGGCGGCTGATTCCCCTTGCAGCCCCGCGGCATGCCCATCAAGCCCTTCGACGAACCCGGCCACGATCGCGAAACCGGCCGCCGCAACGCCACCCGCGACACCACCCGCATCGACGACACGCGCATCGACGCCGTGCGCCCGCTGCTGACGCCGGCGCTGCTGATGGAAACGCTGCCGGGCTCCGAGGCAGCGCTGGCCCATGTCGAGCGCAGCCGCGAGGCCATCGCCGCGGTGCTGCACGGCAGGGACGACCGGCTCATCGTCGTCGTCGGGCCCTGTTCCATCCACGACCACGACCAGGCACTGGAATACGCCGGCCGGCTGCGCGCCGCGGCGCTGCCGCTGGCCGATGCGCTGCTGGTGGTGATGCGCACCTACTTCGAGAAGCCGCGCACGACGGTCGGCTGGAAGGGCTACATCAACGACCCCCACCTCGACGGCAGCTTCGCCATCAACGAGGGCCTGCAGCGGGCGCGGCGGCTGCTGCTGGAGATCGTCGAGACCGGACTGCCGGTGGGCACCGAGTTCCTCGACCTGCTGAGCCCGCAGTTCATCAGCGACCTGGTGGCCTGGGGTGCCATCGGCGCACGCACCACCGAAAGCCAGAGCCACCGCCAGCTGGCCTCCGGTCTGAGCTGCCCGGTCGGCTTCAAGAACGGCACCGACGGCGGCGTGCAGGTGGCGGTGGATGCCATCGTGGCGGCCGCAGCGCCGCATGCCTTCATGGGCATGACGAAGATGGGCCAGGCCGCCATCTTCGAGACCCGGGGCAATGCCGACTGCCACGTCATTCTGCGCGGCGGCCGGCAGCCGAACTACGGCGCCGAGGCGGTGGATGCCGCCTGCGCGCTGCTGCGCCGCGCCGGCCTGCGCGAGCAGGTGATGGTCGACGTCTCGCACGCCAACAGCCAGAAGGACCACCGGCGGCAGATCGAGGTCGCCGCCGACCTGGCGGCGCGCATCGCCGGCGGCGAACGCCGCGTCTGCGGCGTGATGGTGGAAAGCCATCTCGGCGAAGGCCGGCAGGACCTGGTGCCCGGCCAGCCGCTGCGCCACGGCGTCTCGATCACCGATGCCTGCATCGGCTGGGCGGACACCGCCGTGCTGCTGGACGGCCTGGCGCAGGCCGTGCGGGCGCGGCGCCGCTGAAGGCCGGCGGCCCGCCGCCCTAAAGCCGCGGGTCCTGGCGGCCGAAGTCGCTGGGCGGCGCGGTGTCGGCCTGCATCGTCGGGTCGGCCGAGATGTTGCGCGCCTTTTCCTGCGTCGCCTTGGTCGCCTGGCGTTCGCGGCGGCGGCTCAGGCCCAGCGACTCCATCGCCTTCTCGCGCCGGTCGACCTTGCGCTGCTCCATCTTCTCCATCGCACGGCGCTGCGTCCAGCCGGTGGTGTCGGCGAACTGCCACCACAGCACGGCCATGGCGAAGGGTGCCAGAACGATCCACCACGACCAGTTCGCGAAGGGGCCGAACTCGAAGACCTTCGCCAGCAGCAACAGCGTTCCTACGATGACCAGCGGCATGGGCTCGCCTCCTGCCGGCAATGTAGCGCATGCACAGGCCGGGGCCGCGGCCGCGGCCCCGGCCCTGCCCGCTCAGGGACCGTGGATCAGTTAGCCTGGCCCAGCTGCTCCAGGATGGCCGGGTTCTCCAGCGTGCTGGTGTCCTGGGTGATGGCCTCGCCCTTGGCGATGGAACGCAGCAGCCGGCGCATGATCTTGCCGCTGCGCGTCTTGGGCAGGTTGTCGCCGAAGCGGATGTCCTTGGGCTTGGCGATGGGGCCGATCTCCTTGGCCACCCAGTTGCGCAGTTCGGCGGCGATCTTCTTCGCCTCGTCGCCGGTGGGCCGGCTGCGCTTGAGCACGACGAAGGCGCAGATGGCCTCGCCGGTGGTGTCGTCGGGGCGGCCGACCACGGCCGCTTCGGCCACGAGGTCAGTGCAGCTGACCAGCGCCGACTCGATCTCCATCGTCCCCATGCGGTGGCCGGAGACGTTGAGCACGTCGTCGATGCGGCCGGTGATGGTGAAGTAACCCGTCTTGGCGTCGCGGATGGCGCCGTCGCCGGCCAGGTAGTAGCCCTTCAGCTCGGGCGGGTAGTAGCTCTTGACGAAGCGCTCGGGGTCGCCCCAGATGGTGCGGATCATGCTGGGCCAGGGCTTCTTGATGACGAGGATGCCGCCGCTGCCGTTGGGCACGTCGGCGCCGGTCTCGTCGACGATGGCCGCGGTGATGCCAGGGAAGGGCAGCGTGCACGAGCCCGGGACCATCGGCGTGGCGCCCGGCAGCGGCGTGATGACGTGGCCGCCGGTCTCCGTCTGCCAGAAGGTGTCGACGATGGGGCAGCGGCCGCCACCGATGTTCTCGTAGTACCACTCCCAGGCGGCGGGGTTGATGGGCTCGCCGACGCTGCCCAGGATGCGCAGGCTGCTCAGGTCGCTCTTGTTCGGGTGCACGGCCGGGTTGCCCTCGGCGGCCTTGATCAGCGAGCGGATGGCCGTCGGCGCGGTGTAGAAGATGCTGACCTTGTGCTTCTCGATCATCTTCCAGAAGCGGCCGGCGTCGGGGTAGGTGGGCACGCCTTCGAAGACGACCTCGGTGCCGCCCAGCGCCAGCGGGCCGTAGGTGATGTAGCTGTGGCCGGTGACCCAGCCGATGTCGGCGGTGCACCAGAAGACGTCGTCGTCCTTGAGGTCGAAGGTCCAGGCCGTCGTCAGCGCCGCGTGCAGCAGGTAGCCCCCGGTGCTGTGCTGCACGCCCTTGGGCTTGCCGGTGCTGCCGCTGGTGTAAAGCAGGAACAGCGGGTGCTCGGCGCTGACCCACTCGGGCTCGCAGGTGGTGCCGTGCTGCGCCAGTTCCTCGTGCAGCCAGCGGTCGCGCGCCGGATGCCAGGCGATCTTGCCGCCGGTGCGCTTGTAGACGATGACGTTGGCGATGGTCTCGCAGCCGCCCATCGCGATGGCCTCGTCGACGATGCTCTTCAGCGGCAGGCTCTTGCCGCCGCGCGCCTGCTCGTCGGCGGTGATGACCATCACCGCGCCGGCGTCGTTGATGCGGTCGCGCAGGCTCTGCGCGCTGAAGCCGCCGAAGACCACCGAATGCGTGGCGCCGATGCGCGCGCAGGCCTGCATCGCGGCCACGCCCTCGACGCTCATGCTCATGTAGATGACGACGCGGTCGCCCTTCTTCACGCCGCGTGCCTTCAGCGCGTTGGCGAACTGGCTCACCTGGGCCAGCAGCTCGGCATAGCTGACCTTGGTGACGGCGCCGTCGTCGGCCTCGAAGATGATGACCGTCTTGCTGCCCAGGCCGCGCTCGACGTTGCGGTCCAGGCAGTTGTAGCTGACGTTCAGCGTGCCG
>CAIWPS010000497.1 GCA_903914615.1 uncultured beta proteobacterium
CCGCCGTGGCGGCCTGAAGCCCGCGGCGCGTCAGCGCGGGCGCGGTGCGCCGGGCGGCGTGGCCGCCAGCGGCGCGGGCAGGGTCTCGGCGTAGCGGTCGCCGGCCGGGCCCATCGGCAGGGTGTCGGCCCAGGCCGGTGCCGGCGCGGCGGCGGCGCGGTCGAGCACGGCTTCCATCTCGGCCCGGCGCGAGGCCGCCTCGCTTGTGGCCTGCAGCACCTGCTGCTGCGACTGCAGCGTCTCGGACATCGCGGCCAGACGCTTGTCGACGTCGCGGGCATGTTCCTCGAGCTGGAAGCGCGACGCCTCGGACCACGCCAGGTGGCGCCGGATCTCGGCCAGGTGCACGCGGTGGCGCTGCCAGGCCCACAGGCCGGTGCCGCAGGCCGCGGCCACCAGCGCCAGGATCCACCAGGTGATGCTGCCCATGGCTGTGCCCTCAGGGTGTGGTGTGCGACGGCACCGACGGCGCCGCCGTCGTGGCGCCAGGGTTGACCATCGGTCGCGTCTCGACCCAGGCATCGCCGGGCTGGCGCGCCTGGCCCATGCGGTCCATGGCCTGGCCCAGCGTGGCGCGGCGCTGGTCGGCGTCGCCGGCGGGGGCGGTCAGGGCGTCCAGGGGCAGGTCGACCGTCACGGCGCGCGCCGATGCGGGCGGCACCCACGGCGGCGGCCCGGCGCGGCGGCCCAGGTGTTCCCACCAGGCCACGACCACGGCCAGACCGAGCAGTACGGCGAAACCGATGCCGATCCCAGAGAGCAGGCTTTCCATCCTGCGCATATCGGCATGCCCGCGCGGGGCTTGAGCGGCGACGGCACCCCGGCACTTCGCCCTGCGCGCCGCAGGTTGCGCGGGCGGCCCGACAATCGCCGCTTCGCCGGCACCGCCCGGCACCGTGCCCTGCCGCCGTCCGTGACCGTCGTCGCCCCCCTTCCACCGCGCACCGAAGCCCCCGCCCCGGCGGGCGTGAAGCTGCTGACCGCCTACCGGCCGTTCTGGGCCAAGCGCTTCGGCACCGCGCCCTTCCTGCCGATGAACCGCGCCGAGATGGACAAGCTCGGCTGGGACAGCTGCGACATCGTCATCGTCACTGGCGACGCCTACGTCGACCACCCGAGCTTCGGCATGGCCGTCATCGGCCGCGTGCTGGAGGCGCAGGGCTTTCGCGTCGGCATCATCGCCCAGCCCGACTGGCAGAGCACCGAGCCTTTCAAGGCCCTGGGCAAGCCCAACCTGTTCTTCGGCGTCGCGGCCGGGAACATGGACTCGATGATCAACCGCTACACCGCCGATCGCAAGATCCGCAGCGACGATGCCTACACGCCGGGCGGCGCCGGCGGCCGGCGGCCCGATCGGGCGACGCTGGTCTACACCCAGCGCTGCAAGGAGGCGTGGAGCGAGGTGCCGGTGGTCATTGGCGGCATCGAGGCCAGCCTGCGCCGCATCGCCCACTACGACTACTGGCAGGACAAGGTGCGGCGCAGCATCCTCGTCGACAGCAAGGCCGACCTGCTGCTGTACGGCAACGCCGAGCGCGCCATCGTCGAGGTGGCGCACCGCCTCGCCGCGCGCCAGCCGGTCGGGAGCCTGACCGACATCCGCGGCACCGCCTTCATGGTGCGCAGCGAGGCCGCCTGGGCCGAGGGCTGGATGGCGATCGACTCCACCGAGGTCGACCGGCCGGGGCGCATCGACGAGCACATCAACCCCTACCTGACGACCGAGCAGGCCGCCGCCGCGGTGGGCGAGAGCTGCGCCCGGGAAGAGGGCGCGCCGCCGCCCGCGCTGGCCACCGTGGCCATGCCGCTGTCGCGCAAGGCCGCCGGCGCCGTGAGGCTGCCGCCGCGCGAGCGCACCGTCATCCGCCTGCCGGCCTACGAGCAGGTGAAGAGCGACCCGGTGCTGTATGCCCACGCCAACCGCGTGCTGCACCTGGAGACCAACCCCGGCAACGCGC
>CAIWPS010000498.1 GCA_903914615.1 uncultured beta proteobacterium
CACGACCAGGCCCAGCGCCAGCAGGGCGCGGTGGCTGACCTGGTCGGAGAGCTTGCCGAAGGGGTAGGCCGCGCCGGCGTAGACCACGTTCATCGCCACCATCACCAGCGGCACCAGCGCCAGCGCGATGCCGCTCTGCTGGGCGCGCAGCACCAAGAAGGCTTCGGAAAAGCGCGCCAGCGTGAACACCGCCCCCAGCGCCACCACCTGCCAGTAGGGCCACGTCAGGCGGGCCAGGCTGGCGCGGCGGATGGGGTTGCGGCGCGGCGCGGCAGCGGCCGCGGGCGGTGCTTCCTTCACGCCCAGCCACAGCAGCGCCACCGCCATCAGCCCCGGCACGACGGCGACCCAGAACACGGCGCGGAAGTCGTCGGCCCACAGCAGCATCAGCACCACGGCCAGCAGCGGGCCGAGGAAGGCGCCCACGGTGTCCAGCGACTGGCGCAGCCCGAAGGCGGCGCCGCGCAGCGCCGGCGGCGCGATGTCGGCCACCAGGGCGTCGCGCGGCGCGCCGCGGATGCCCTTGCCGACGCGGTCGAGCAGCCGCGCGCCCAGCACCACCCCGGCGCTCGGGGCCAGCGCGAACAGCGGCTTGCTGAGCGCGCCCAGCGCATAGCCGGCCAGCGCCAGCGCCTTGCGCTTTCCGAGCCAGTCGCTGAGCACGCCCGAGAAGACCTTGACGATGAGCGCCGTCGCTTCGGCCAGGCCTTCGATGAGGCCGATGGCCAGCGCGCTGGCGCCCAGCGTCGTGGCCATGAAGAGCGGCAACAGGCTGTGGATCATCTCGGAGGAGACGTCCATCAGCAGGCTCACGAAGCCCAGCATCCAGATGCCGGCGGGGATCTGCCGCAAGCTGCCGCGTGCGGCGGGGACAGCTGCGGGCTTCGGCTCGGGCATGGGCCCAGTCTACGGGCCGCGGCCTAGAGCTCGGCCGGCTGCGTCAGCGCGTCGGCGCGCGCCGGCAGGGTGATGTGGAAGGTGGCGCCGACCGGCTGGCGGTTGACGGCGTGGATGTGGCCGCCATGGGCGTCGACGATCTTGCGGCAGATCGCCAGGCCCAGTCCGGTGCCGCCCGAGCCGTCCTTGGTGCGGCTGGATTGCACGAAGGCCTCGAAGATCGCGTCCAGCTCGGCCCCCGGGATGCCCGGCCCTTCGTCGCTGACGGCGAGGTGCAGTTCGCCGCTGTCGACCTGCTCGCCCTCGACGACGATGCGGCCCCCCGCGGGCGAGAACTTCACCGCGTTGGCCAGCACGTTGCGCAGCACCTGCTGCAGCCGCGTCGGGTCGACCTTGGCACGCAGCGCCTGCTCGGGCAGCACCAGGTCCAGGCGCAGCTGGCGCGGCAGCAGCAGCGGGTCGAACTCGTGCGCGACATCGCGCACCAGGCAGCGCAGGTCGGTGCGCTCCAGGTTCATGGTGCCGACGGCGCTCTCGATCTTGGAAACGTCCAGCAGCGCGTCGACCAGCTCCAGCATGCGCTGGCCGGCGCCGTGGATGTCGCTGAACATCGCGGCCAGCTTCTCGTGCGCGCGGCCGCGCACCAGGCCCAGCTCGGAAAACCCGATGATGGACTGCAGCGGCGTGCGCAGCTCGTGGCTGATGTTGGCGATGAATTCCGACTTCGCGCGCGAGGCCTCCTCGGCGGCGTCGCGCGCCTCCAGCGTTGCGCGTTCGGCGTGGCGGAACTCGGTGACGTCGATGAGCACCGAGAGGATGCCGGCCGGCCGCCCGTCCTCGCCAGGCAGCAGCAACTTGTTGACGACGACATCGCGCAGCGAGCCGTCGTGGTGGCGCGCCGTGGCTTCGTAGCGCTGCGGCAGGCCGCTGGCCAGCAGCGCCCGGTCCTGCGCCTCGTGCAGCAGCTTCTCCTCGGTGGGCAGGTGCACGCCGACGGTGCGGCCGATGACCTCGGTGCGCGGCCGGCCGGTGAAGTCTTCCCAGGCCTTGTTGACGAGCACGTAGCGTCGCGACAGGTCCACCACCGAGCTCGGCAGCGGGCTCACCTCCATCAGCAGCTCGGTGAAGGCGAGCTGGGCCTGCAGCCGCTGCTGCGCGACCACGCGCTCGGTGACGTCGACGGCACTGCCGGCGAAGCCGACCAGCGTGCCGCGCTGCCGCAGCGGCATCACCGAGACGCCGAAGTGCCGCACGGCGCCATCGCTGCCCGCGATGGCCACCTGCATCTGGCGCGCGCCGAGGCTGCCGTCGGCGGCGAAGAGGGCACGTGCGGCCTCGCGCTGGTCCGCCAGCACGAGTTCCCACAGCCTGGCGCCGGCGGCGCTGGCCGCGTCCTGGCCGGTGATGGCGACCCAGCGCTCGTTGACGAAGGTGACCTGGCCCTGCGCGTCGGTGCGGAAGATCAGTTCCTGCAGGCTCTTGAAGGTGACGCTGAGCTCGCGGCCGCGGCGTGCCAGCTCGACCTGCGCCTGGTCGAGCTGGCGGCGCGCAGCCTCGCGCGCACGCATGCTGCGGGCGGCCAGCGCCGTCATCGCGCCGATCAGCAGCACGGCCGCCGCGCCGACGGCGACGAGCGCGCGCGACTTCGCCCACCACTCGGCCATCGCGGCGTCGCGGGCGTATTCCACCAGCACCACCAGCGGCCGCGTCGCCGAAACGCGGAAGGCGGCGATCTGCGCGCCTTCGCGCAGCCCCTCGCCCAGCCACTGGCCCTGTTCCAGCCGCGGCAGGAACTGCGCGTAGGGGGGCAGCGCCGTCAGGTCGGCGCCGACCGGGCGCGTCACGCTGGCGGTGGCGGCGATGAGCTGGCCGCCGTAGCTGGCCAGCGCCGCCGCGGCGTGGCCGTCGTTGATCGTCACCTGCTGGAAGGTGGCGAAGGCCTCGGGGTTGAGCAGGGCCACGAGGTAGACGCGCTGCTGCGTCGGCAGCTGCACGCAGCGCACCAGCGGCAGGAAGCCCACGCCCGGCGGCGTCGGCCGCTGCGTCGCGCCGCGCACCAGGCCCATCAGCCCGCGCGAGGGCACGAAGCGGCCCAGCAGGTCGTGGTCGGGCGGCGGCAGCGGGCCCAGGGCGTCGAGGGCGATGGCGCGGTCGACCTCGCCGGGGTCGGTGCTGCCGATGACCAGGCCTTGCGCATCCAGGATGCCGATGGCGCGCAGGAAAGGCAGGTTGACCAGGGTCTGCGTCAGCGCCGTGCGCAGCTCGGGGCCTTCGGGCGCGAGGCCGCGGCGCAGCAGTTCCGCCAGCGTCGAAGCCGCCATCGCGGCGCCCTCGACGTCGCGCGTGGCACGGTCGGCGAGCACGCGCGCCATCAGCTCGTTGCGCTCGCGCAGGCGGTCGAAGAGCTGGTCGCGGTCGTGCAGCGCTATGCCGGCCAGCGCCAGCAGCACCGCGGCCAGCAGCAGCATCCCCGCAAGCACCGCCAGCGCAGGCCCGCGGGCGGCCCCGCGAACGACCGCGCGCGACGCAGGCGCCCGGCTGGCGCGGCGCAGCATCGCCGTTCAGCGCAGCCGCACGATGGCGGCGAGGCCATTGCGCTGGGCTGCGGCCTCGAGGCGGCCGTCGCGCTGGATGCGGGCCACGAACTCGTCGGCCGTGGCCAGCCAGGCGGCGTCGCCGCGCTTGACCGCATAGGCGTAGGGCAGGACGTGAAAGGGTGCCGAAGGGGCCACGAGCATGGCCCAGTCCGCGTTGTCGAGCAGGCGCCGGCTGTAGGGGTAGTCGGTCATGAAGACGTCGACGCGGCCGGCCTCGAGCTCGCGCTCGCGCGTGGCCGGCGGGCTCACGTGCACCAGCCGCGCCTGCTTCAGCGCGGCGGCCATCACCGGCTCCATGAAGGTGCCGGCCTGCACGGCCACGGCCACCCCCGGCTGGTCGATGTCCTCCCAGCGCGTGACGACGCGGTTGCCCTTGGTGGTGACGCCGTAGATGTCGCTCTGCAGGTAGGGCCGCGTGAAGGCCAGCTGCTCCATGCGCTGCGGCAGCATCGCGACGGCGAACATGGCGATGTCGCAGCGCTCGGTCTTGAGGTCCTCGATCAGCGTCGGGAACGACGAGTCCACGTACTGCACGCGTGCCTGGAGGTCGCGGCCGAATTCCGCCGAGAGATCGATGTCGATGCCGGCCAACTGCTGCGTGCGCGGGTGGCGCAGGCTGATGCCGTAGTAGTCGGGCCAGATGCACACGCGCAGCTGGCCGCTGGCCTTGACGCGGTCCAGCACCGGGCCGGCCTGGGCAGCGGGAGCCGCCGCAAGCAGCACGGCGGCGATGGCGCCGGCGGCCAGGCGCACGGCGTGTCGGAGCAGGTGAGGTGACATGGGGTTCAGGCCGCCGGCATGCTGCGCAGCTCGACCGCGCCCGACAGCGCGGCGAGGTCGAGGTTGTCTCGGTTGACCTGGTCGCGCAGCGCGATGAGCTCGTCGGCATGGGCCAGGAAGGCGTCGACCACGCGCGGGTCGAAGGCGCGTCCGCGCTCGGCCTGCAGCATCGTCAGGGCCTGCGCGTCGGCGAAGGCGGCGCGGTAGCAGCGGTCCATGGTCAAGGCGTCGAAGAAGTCGGCGACGGCGACGATGCGGCCCGACAGCGGGATCTGCTCGTCGGCCAGGCCGGCAGGGTAGCCGGCACCGTCCCAGCGCTCGTGGTGAGACAGCGAGACCTCGGCCGCGAGCTGGAACAGCGGGATGCGCGAGCGGCCCAGGATCTCGGCGCCGATGCGCGGGTGCTGGTTCATGATCTGGCGCTCGGCGGGGGTGAAGCCGCCGGGCTTCTTGAGCACCCCGTCGGGCACGCCGATCTTGCCGATGTCGTGCATCGGCGCGGCCTGGCGCAGCAGCTGCGCCTGCTCGGGCGTCTGCCCCAGGTGCCGCGCCAGCGCGCCGCTGAGGAAGCCGATGCGCACGATGTGCACGCCGGTGTCGTCGTCGCGGAACTCGGCCGCGCGGGCCAGGCGCAGCAGCGCGTCGTGGTGGGCGCGCGCCACCTCCTGCAGCGCCTCATTGCGCTCGCGGTACATGCGGCCGAAGTCGGCCACCAGGCGCTCCATCTGCGCGCCGGCGTCGTCGGTGTAGCAGTTGGCTTCGGCGGCGGCCTCGATGAGCGCGGCGTGGTCGTGGGCGTGGTCCATCGCGGCACCCTCAGCGTGTGGCCAGGCCGGTGCCCAGCAGTTCCAGCAGCTGCATCGGGCTGAAGGGCTTGACGAGGTAGGCGTCGGCGCCGGCCTGCATGCCGAGCGCGCGGTCGGCGCTGCTGCCGCGCGCCGAGAGCACGATGACGACCACCTTGCGCAGCCGCGCGTCGGCCTTGATCGCGCGGCACAGGTCCAGGCCGTTGAGCGCGCCCGGCATCATCACGTCGAGCAGCACCACGTCGGGTTCGATCGCGCGCGCCATGTCCCAGCCGGTGGGTGCGTCCGGGGCCTCGTGGATGTCGCAGTCCTCGAACTCCAGCGTCATGCGGATGAGGCGCCGGATGTCGGCGTGGTCTTCGACGATGAGGATCTTCTGCATGGCGGTCGGGGCAACGGCGGGTGAAAGGTATTGTCGGTCAAAGTGATACTTATCACTTTGCCGGTGGCGCATGGCGGGCCCGGAAACGGCAGAATTGCACGCATGCCGCAACACGCCCGCCCCACGCCAGCCGAAGAAACCGCCGCCGGCGCGGACTGCACCACGGTCGAAGTGGCGCGACGTCTCGGCCTGGCCGTGCGGTCGGTGCAGCTGATGGTCGACCGCGGCGAACTGCAGGCCTGGAAGACGCCCGGCGGCCACCGGCGCATCGCCCGCGCTTCGGTGGACCGCTGGCTGGCGCAGCGCCGGCCGCGCGACGCTGACGCCGCGCCGCCGCGCCGTCGCGCCAGCGACCGCGTGGCGGTGGCGCCGCCCCCGGAAGGCGCCGGCGGCCCGCAGGTGCTGCTGATCGAGGACTCGCGGCACTGCCAGAACCTGGTCTCGCTGCTGCTGCGGCAGCATTTCCCGCAGCTGCGCCTGACCCTGGCCGACGACGGCATCGCCGGCCTGGCACTGGCCGGCCGCCTGCAGCCGGCGGTGCTGCTGGTGGACATCCTGCTGCCGGGCATCGACGGTGCCACGCTCATCACCGGGCTGCGATCGCACGCGGCCTTCGCCGCCAGCCGGCTCATCGTCATCACCGCGCTGCAGGGCAGCGAACTCGAGCCTTACCGCTTCGCGCTCGAGGGCGTACCGGTGGTGCACAAGCCGCGCCTGGTGGTCGAACTGCCGCCCTTGCTGCGGGCCGCACTGGCGGCGACTGCGGCCCGGGCCGCCCTGGCCGCCTGAGGCTGCAGTGGCTGCGGCGCGCGTTCTGCTGGTCGATGACGATGCGGCCATCCGCCGCCTCGTGGCGCTGGTGCTCGAGGATCTCGACATCGACCTGCTGGCCTGTGCCGACGTGGCGCAGGCGCTGCGCGCGCTGCGCCAGGCGCCGGTGCAACTCGTCATCACCGACCTCATGATGCCGGGCACCGGCGGCGAAGGCCTGCTGCGCCAGCTGGCTGCCGAACCCGGCTTGCGCGCCAACGCGCGCATCGTCGTCTTCAGCGCCGGGCTGGACCCGGCCACGCAGGCGCGACTGCGCGCGGCCGGCGTGTGGCGGCTCTTGCCCAAGCCGGTGGCCGTGCGGGAATTGGCCGACTGCGTGCTGCAGGCCCTGCAGCCAGCCGGTGCGGAACTGACGCTGGAGCCGCCGCGCGACGCCGTCGCGGCCGAGGACGAAGCCACCGCCATCGCATGCCATTTCGGCGGCGACGAGGCGCTCTTCAGGGCCTACCGTGCCGGCTGCCTGCGCCAGTTTCCCTGCGACCTGGAAGACGGCGCGCGGGCCTGGGCTGCAGCCGATGCGCCGGCGCTGTGTCGGCTGGGGCACAACCTGAAGGGCGTGCTGCGCAGCCTGGGCCACGGGCGCGAAGGCGACACCGCGCAGGCGCTGGAG
>CAIWPS010000499.1 GCA_903914615.1 uncultured beta proteobacterium
TGGAAGAACAGGAACCCCGCTGCCAGCGCCACCATGGCCGACCGACCGTCACTGCCGTGCCGGCGCGCCAGTTCGAAGATCTCCGGCAACAGGTCGAAGCACACCACGCCCAGCAACACACCGGCGGTGAAACCCAGAACCAGATGCAGGCGGTCCCGGAACTTGAGTGCGAAGAGCCCGCCGATCGCGGTGGAGGCGAAGGTGGCCAGCGACAGCAGGATTGCATTCATGTTTTCGGGCCGCTGGCGTCGGACACATCCCCCAGGAACAGCTACCCCTTCAATCCGTAGCGACGCTGCCGCTCTCCTCAGGTGCCGATCGACAGCCAGCTCGCAGCGGTCAGAGTCGCCTGTCCGTCAATACGCCAGCGTCATCCTGTCGACGACATTGCATACGCCGGGCGTGCCCCAGGCCGAGTTGGTTGCGGTGTCGCGCTCGTCCCAGCTATGCACCGTACCCGACAGCGTGACATCGCTGCCATTCACCGCGACGGAGATCTTCTTGGCATCCGCAATCGACGTGCGCTTGAGCGCCGCTTCGATGTCCGACTTGACAGCCGAGGCGGTCACCGATGGCTTGATGCTGATCTGGTCGCTGACGCCTGTCACGCCCATCAGGTAGCGCACGCTGTCGGTGGCGGCTTGTCGCTGGTACTGCCAGTCGACATCACCGGACAGTGTGACCCAGCCACCCTCGACCATCACCTTGATGGCACCGGCGGGCAGCGACGAAGTCCACTCCAGGACGTTCTCGACGGCTTCCGCCACGTCGGCGTCCGTGCGCTTGCTCAGGCCCGTGAGATGCACCTTCAACTCGGTGGTCATGGCCTTGACGCCGGCCACGCGCTGCGCGGCACGCTCGGCGTTCCACTTCTCTGAGTGGCTGTCGACCTGGCCGGCCAGCGTCACGACGCCATCCTTCACCTCGACGCCGATGCGCGCGGAGTGAATGGAAGGTTCCCACTTGAGTTCGGCGCTGACGTCCTGTTGCAGCTGGCTGTCGGTCTTCATGATGGTCGATCCTGAGTGTGGAGGGGACCGATAGCTTGGCCCGTCGTGTGCAATGGGTCCGTGCGTCGGCGTACGTCCGAGAGACCGGCGTGAACACGGGAGTGGAACGTCGGCAAGCGCTCCGCAGCAGCGGGTGACAGGCAATCACCCAGCTGTTCCGGGCATGGCCTCGGACCGGGCACCGGACACTGTGTTCTCCATGTCCCAGCCGAACGCCATTCCCGCACCGCCCAGCGAACCCGCATGGGATGTCACAGTGACTCGACTGACGCGCGCAGTGCAACCGCGAGTCGAGGCTTGCGCGCAGAGTCTGGCACGACGCTTCCATGCCATCGATCTGGGCAGTGACATGCAAGTTAGGCAAACGCCGCGCGGGCTGTCGACCTTCCTGGCCCTCTTGGGCCACCGTGGCCTGATCTGCATCGTCGACATGACGCTCGTGGATGGGATGGTTGTCGGCCGGGGGCCGTGCGCCGCGCTGAACATCCGGCTGCTCGATGCCTGTGGCGATGTGGCGGCGGATGGTCTGGCCAGCGGTGTGCTTGGGCGCGCCTGTCACGAGACTTCAGCCGCTGAGGCGCTCAGCTCGGAGAACCTGGATCGGGCTGCGACAGCGGTCTATGTGGCCGCCCTGGCACAGTTCGACCTTTTGCGGCCGGTCGCCCGGCGCGCCTGAAGGCCTGGCGCAGCCTCGTCAGCCCTGGCGCGTGAAATCGAGCTCGGGCCATCGGTAGGCGTTCAAGTCCTTCCGGGCCTGCACGTCTGACCTCAGAGGCTGAGAGCCAATCGGATTTCGGCCGATCCGGACGTGCCGTCGGCAACCGCTGTCGACCAGCCGACCGACAGCTCGGGTCGCGCCTCGAAGTGGACTTCAGGCGCGCCCAGCCCTGCCA
>CAIWPS010000500.1 GCA_903914615.1 uncultured beta proteobacterium
GCACGCCGCGCGCAGCCAGCACCGCGGCGACGCGGCGCATGGCGCCTGCGGCATGGCCGGCCAGCGGCGCGGCGCCGCCGGTGACCAGGGTGAGGCGGGCCTGCGCAGCCGCCAGGCGGTGCTGCAGCGCCAGCGCCAGCTCGACGCCGGCGGCGCCACCGCCGATGACCGCGATGTCCAGCGCGCGCTGCTGCGCCAGCGCCCACAGCCCCGGCAGCATCTCGATGAAGGGCTCGATGGGGCGCACGAACAGGCCCTGCTCGCGTGCGCCGGGCAGGCGCCCGCGGTCCATCGCCGCGCCGGTGTCCAGCGACAGCAGGTCGTACTCGGCGCGCCGGCCGTCGGCCAGCCGGACGCAGCGCGCGCCGGTGTCGATGGCGACGGCGCCGGCCTCGACCAGCCGCGCCCGCGCCGCCGCGGCCAGCGGCGCCAGCGGAATGGCGCATTGCGCCGCGTCGTAGCGCCCCGCCACCAGCCCCGGCACCATGCCCGAGTACAGCTGCCGCGCGTAAGGCGTCACCAGCAGCAGCTCGGTGCCGGCCAGCGGCTCGCGCGCGAAGGCCTGCAGCACGTGCAGGTGGGCATGTCCCCCGCCGAGGAGGACGACGCGTTTCACGGCTCCAGCCGCAGCCCGCCCACGTGGGCCACGGTGTGCGTGGCCGTGTTGTCGGCGTCGCCGCCGATGAGCACCGCGGTGACCGCCGGCACGGTGGCCGACTCGTCGCCGAAGGCGCGCTTGAAGTCGGCGGCAACGTCGCGGCTCTCGTCGAACCAGGTCGCCGCGGCATCGCCGGCATTGCGCAGCACGATGTAGCGCACGCGGCGGGTGAAGGCGTTGTCGAGCAGCGCGTCCTTGGCCTCGGGCCCGCCCCAGACCCAGCACAGCGTGGCGGTGGGCAGCGGCTCGGTGCTGTTGCTGCGCGCCATGCGCAGCAGCTGCCGTTCGCCGAAGGGCACGGCGTCCAGCGGCACGTCGAAGGCCAGGCAGACCTTGGCCGGCGTGTCGTCTCCGCCGCGGCGCTTGAGGTCGATGCCCGGGTTGCCCGTCTGCAGGCGCCACGACCAGCGCAGCATCTTCGGTGCGGCGACGTTGGCGAGGTCGAAGACGAGGTTGCCGTAGGAGTGGTCGGCGTCGATGCGCACCGCGGCGCGGTCGTCGATGCGTTCGGCAGCGAAGCGCGTCACCGGCTTGGTCTGGTTCGGCAGCGTGGCGACATGCCAGCCGGGGCCGATCTGACCGCCCTCGACCAGCGGCGCCATCGCCGCCGCGGCCAGCGCCAGGCTAAGTACGGTCAGCGGCATGGCAGCCCTCCGCGCGGGGTTGGCACGGTGGCGCTAGCCACCCGGGGCGGGCGCCCGCGGCGCCGATGCAGACTTCGCTCATGATGGGCGAAGTATGCCGGCTGCGGCCGCGCGAAGACTCAGGGCAAGCGCTTGACCAGCCAGGCGTCCACCGACCAGCGCCCCGGCCCCCACAGCAGCAGGCCGACGAGCAGGCTGCCCCAGAGCTCGTGCTGGTTGAGCGCGGCAGGCGCGATCTCGGCCAGGCTCAGCACCGCGACCACGTTGACCACCGACAGCCCCGCGGCGGCAAAGCGCCCCGCCAGCCCCAGCACCAGCAGCACCGGCAGGCCGACCTCGCCGCAGGTGCCCATCACCGCGGCCAGCTCGGGCGGCAGCAGCGGCACGTGGTATTCGTCGTTGAAGAGCGCCAGCGTCGTGTCCCAGTCGCGCAGCTTGGTCAGGCCGGAAAGGAAGAAGGCATGCGCCACGTAAAGGCGCGCGGCCAGCTGGGCCAGGGGTTGCAGCTGCTCGAGCAGCGCAATGGCGCGGCGCGCGTGCATCAACGGGGTGCGAAGGACGGCGATCATCGGACTTCCTGAAGTGATGTGTTTTCGACCGCCACCAGGCGCTGCTGCTGCAGCGCGGCGACCAGCCAGGGTTCGAAGGCAAAGGTGGCGCCGGCGGCGTCGAGCGCCACGGCCAGCGAGCGGCCGGCGAGCAGCGCGGCGGTGAAGCGCGCCTCGTCGGCAGCGATGGTGGTGACGGTGGCCTGCCATCCCATGCGCGCCACGCGCACCTGCTCGGCGCCGCCCGCGGCGTAGGCGGCACGCACCGCCGCGAAGCGGTCGGCATCGGCGCTGCGGTGGGCCTGCCAGATGGTGGCCACGGGGTGTTCGCAGAAGAGCACCGCCGTGCCCGGCGAGAGCCGCAGCGTCAGGGCCGCCGGGTCCTCGCCGGCCAGCTTTTGCAGGCCCTGCGGCGGGTTCGCGTCGGCGGCGCGCTCGGCCTTGTGGACGGCCCATTCCAGCCGCGCCATCTCGGGCAGGCTGGGCTCGTCGGCCAGCGACTCGGCATCGGCGACGAAGGC
>CAIWPS010000501.1 GCA_903914615.1 uncultured beta proteobacterium
GCAGTGCCGCCGTGTTGCGTGCCAGCTTCAGGCGGCCGGCCTCGAGCTGCTGGCGCAGCGCCTGCCAGACGTCGTCATGGCTGAAGACCTTGGCGTCGACCAGCGTGCGCGCCAGCAGCGCGCAGCCGTCGTCGGGGTCGCGCTGGGCCTGCCACGCGCTGCGCGCGGCGTCGCGCACGTCCTGGCCCGCGAGGTGGCGGGCCAGCAGCGCGTAGCAGCTGACCTCGCGGTCGTCGTTCATGCGGAAGCGCGGCGCCTCGGTGCGCAGGTTGGCCCAGTCGCGGCGGCGGCCCAGTTCCAGCAGCCAGTCGTTGCGCAGCCGGTCTTCGACATAACTGCCGGGCCAGCGGGCGTAGAAGGCTTCCAGCTCGGGCTGCTGGGCCTCGCTCAGACGGTTGGCGAGTTCCCAGTACTCGACCCAGGGCGCCAGCGGGTGGCGGGCCTGGTTGACGGCCATCACGGCGGCAGCCAGCGCGGCGCGGTCCTTGCGGCGCAGTGCCTCGCGCGCCTGCACGACGGTGTCGTCGCCCGCTGCGGGCTGCGCCGACGCCGCCGGCACGGCCGCGGCCACGCACAGGGCGCACAGGGCAAGGCGAACCAGCGACAGCATGGCGCCGAATTTAGCGCAGGGGCGGGCGGGGCCGCGGGCGAAGGTCACGCCGCCGCCGTCGTGGCCAGCCAGGCCTGCGTGGCCGCGGCTTCGGCAGCCAGCCAGGCCTCGAAGGCGGCCAGCACCGGCCGCTCGCGCCGCCCCGGCCAGCGCACCAGCCAGTAGGCGTAGGGCGAGGCCAGGCGGCCGGCAGCGCCAAAGGGTTCGACGAGTTCGCCGCGTTCGATGGCCTCGCGCACCAGCGCCACGCGCGCCAGCGCCACGCCCTGGCCGGCCAGCGCGGCCTGGATCTGCTGGTAGGTGAAGTTCATGTAGATCCAGCCGCGCGGCTCGAGCGCCGGCGGTGCCAGCTGGGCCAGCCAGTGGCGCCAGCTGAGGTACTGCGCGCTCGGGCGGTCGTCGTCCTCCTCGAGCAGGGTGTGGCGGGCGAGGTCGGCGGCCGCCTTCAGCCGCGTGCGTCCCAGCAGCGCCGGGCTGGCCACGGGGGTCAGCAGTTCGCCGAAGAGCTGCGTCGAGCCGGCAGGGGCGTCGTTGGGGTGGCAGTAGCGCAGCGCGAGGTCGATTTCGGGGTCGTCGGGGTCGGCCATGGCGTCGGCGGCCGAGATGCGGATGTCGGATTCCGGGTGCACCGCCTGGAAGCCCTGCAGCCGTGGCAGCAGCCACAGCGAGGCGAAGGACGCGAAGGTCGTCACACCCACCGGCTGGCGGCGCTGGGCACTGCGCAGCTGGCGCACGGTGCCGTCCAGCTGCGCCAAGAGGGGATCGACGGTGCGCAGCAGCGCGGTGCCGGCGCCGGTGAGCTCGACATGCCGTGTGCCGCGCAGGAAGAGCGTGGCGCCGATCTCGTCTTCCAGGCTGCGGATCTGGCGGCTGACCGCCGGCTGAGTCAGGTGCAGTTCCTCGGCCGCGGCGCGGAAGTTCAGCCGCCGCGCCACCGCCTCGAAGGCCCGCAAGGGGCCGACAGCGAGCGGTCGGTGGCGCGGCGCATTCATGACGTCGCATTATCAATCAGCCCCGCCGTCGTGATTGGACGCCGGCCTGGGCAAACCCGAAGATTGCGCTGGGCCGAAGAGCGGCCGGAGGTCAGACCATGGAACCCCTTCTCATGTCCGAATCACATCAAACCGCGGCGCCCTGGGCGGCCCGCCTGGGGCCCGGCGCGGCGGCCACGCTGGCGCCGGCCCGGGTGGCGCGCTGGCTGCTCGTCGACGAAGGCTGCGTCTGGGCGACGCGCAGTCACGGCACCGGGCAGGCCGAGGACCTGTGGATCGGTGCCGGGCAGAGCCTGGCGCTGCCGGCGGGATCGGCCTGGGTGCTGGAGGGCTGGCCCCAGGCCCGGGTCACGCTGGCGCTGCAGGCGCAGTTGCAGC
>CAIWPS010000502.1 GCA_903914615.1 uncultured beta proteobacterium
CCGCAGCTTCCCGAGCTGAGCGCCGAGCAGGCTGCCGCGCTGGCCGCCATCGCCACCGCGACCCATCCGGTGCTGCTGCACGGCGCCACCGGCAGCGGCAAGACCGAGGTCTACCTGCGTGCCGCCGCCGCGGCGCTGGCGCAGGGCCGCCAGGCGCTGGTGCTGGTGCCCGAGATCAACCTCACGCCGCAGCTCGAAGCGCGCTTCGCCGACCGCTTTCCGGGCCGGCTGATGGTCAGCCTGCACAGTGGCCTGACACCGGCGCAGCGCCTGCGCCACTGGCTGCTGGCGCACCTGGGCCGTGCCGACCTCGTCCTGGGCACGCGGCTGGCGGTCTTCGCCTCGATGCCGCGGCTGGGGCTGATCGTCGTCGACGAGGAGCACGACCCCTCCTTCAAGCAGCAGGAAGGCGCGCGCTACTCGGCGCGCGACCTCGCCGTCTGGCGCGGCCACCAGCTGGGCGTGCCGGTGCTGCTGGGTTCGGCCACGCCGTCGCTGGAAAGCTGGCAGCGCGTGGGCGCCGGCCGCTACCTGAAGGTGGCCATGCCGTCGCGCATCGGCGGCGGCGCCATGCCCAGGGTGCGGCTGGTGGACATGGGCGCGCTGCCGAAGGTGGCGGGCGAAGAGCGCGTGCTGGCACCGGCACTGCTGGCCGCCATCGAGGAGCGGCTGGCGCGCGGCGAGCAGAGCCTGCTGCTGCTCAACCGCCGCGGCTATGCGCCGGTGCTGCACTGCGGCGCCTGCGGCTGGAAGAGCGGCTGCCCCCACTGCAGCGCCTGGCGCGTCTTCCACAAGCTCGACCGCACCTTGCGCTGCCACCACTGCGGCCTGACCGAACGCGTGCCGCGCGCCTGCCCGGACTGCGGCAACCTGGACATCGCGCCCATCGGCCGCGGCACCGAGAAGCTGCAGGAGCAGCTTGCGGCGCTGCTGCCGACGGCGCGCATCGGCCGCCTCGACGCCGACAGCACCCGCGGCGAAGGCCGGCTGGCGCAGCAGCTGCAGGCCGTGCACGCTGGCGAGGTCGACGTGCTGGTGGGCACGCAGATGCTGGCCAAGGGCCACGACTTCCGCCGCGTCACGCTGGTGGCGGCGGTGAACCCCGACGCGGCGCTCTTCAGCAGCGACTTCCGCGCCCCCGAGCGCCTGTTCGCGCTGCTGATGCAGGCGGCCGGGCGCGCCGGCCGCGATGCCGCGCAGGCCGCGGCCAGCGAGATGTGGGTGCAGACCTGGCACCCGCGCCACCCGCTGTACGCGGCGCTGCGTGCCCACGACTACGAGGCCTACGCGGCGCCGCAGCTCGACGAGCGCCGCGCCGCCGGCCTGCCGCCCTACGCCAGCCTGGCACTGCTGCGTGCCGACGCACGAACGGCCGAGGTCGCCACTGCCTTCCTGCGCGAGGCGGCCAGCGCCGCCCAGGGCCACGAGGGCGTGACCGTCTACCCGCCGGTGCCGCCCCACATCGCCAAGGTGGCGGACGTCGAACGCATGCAGATGCTGCTGGAATCGCCCTCGCGCTTGGCGCTGCAGCGCATGCTGGCGGCCTGGCTGCCGGGCTTGCACGCGCTGCGCGCCCGCCACAAGGGCCTGCTGCGCTGGGCGGTGGACATCGACCCGCTGGGCATATGAGCCCCCCGATGCGCCTTCGGCGCCTCCCCGCAGGGAGCGCCGCCAGCGGCCCGGCGGCGCCGGTTCCGCGGCGGCTGCTGGGTTGGCGCGTGGGTGGATCGAGCGTACCTGTGGCTGCCATGGCTCACTCGGAGGAAACGCGATGAAGCTCTACGGCATTCCGAACTGCGACACCGTCAAGCGCGCCCGCTCCTGGCTGCAGGCCCAGGGCCGGGCCCACGAATTCCACGACTTCAAGAAGGCCGGCGTGCCGCCGCAGCATCTGGACGCCTGGGTCGCCGCCGCGGGCTGGGAGCGCGTGCTCAACCGCAAGGGCAACACCTGGCGGGCCCTCGACGAGTCGCAGCGCGCCGCGGTGACCGACGCCAAGGCGGCGCGGGCCCTGATGCTGGCGCAGCCCAGCGTCATCAAGCGCCCGGTGGTCGAATGGGACGACGGGCGCATCACGGTGGGCTTCGACGCCGCGGACTGGGCTGCCCGCTAGCCGCGCCTTCAGCCGGCCAGCACGCGCTGCAGCTGCAGGGCCTCGGCGACATGCGCCGTGCCCACGGCATCGCTGGCGGCGAGGTCGGCGATGGTCCGCGCCACCTTGATGCAGCGGTGCAGGCGCCGCCCCGACCAGCCCAGTCTCTGTGCCGCGCTGAGCAGGAAGCGGGTGGCGGCATCGTCCAGCCGGCCATGTTCATCCAGGCTGGACGCGTCCAGCGCGGCATTGGGCTGCCCCTGGCGCAACTGCTGGCGTTCGCGTGCCGCGGCGACGCGCAGCGCCACCACGGTGCTGGGTTCGCCGGCAGGCGCGGCCAGCATGTCGGCGGCGCTGGCGGCCAGCACCTCTACCTGCAGGTCGATGCGGTCGAGCAGCGGCCCCGAGAGCTTGCCCTGGTAGCGCGCCACCGCCTCGGGCGTGCAACGGCAGGCGCGGCCCAGCGCCGCCGGCGCGCCCAGCCAGCCGCAGGGACAGGGGTTCATCGCGGCGACAAGCTGGAAGCGCGCCGGAAAGCTGGCCCGCCGCGCCGCCCGCGCGATCGTCACGGTGCCGGTTTCCAGCGGTTCGCGCAGCGCTTCCAGCGCCGCGCGCGGGAACTCGGGCGTTTCGTCGAGGAAGAGCACGCCGCCATGGGCCAGCGAGATCTCGCCCGGCCGCGGCGGTGAGCCGCCGCCGACCAGCGCGACGGCGCTGGCGGTGTGGTGGGGCGCGCGCACCGGGCGCTGGCCGAAGGCGGCCGCTTCGGCGCCCGAAAGCCCCTGCAGCGCCGCGCTGGCCAGGGCCTCGGCGTCCGACAGCGGTGGCAGCAGCCCCGGCAGGCGCTGCGCCAGCATCGACTTGCCGGTGCCCGGCGGGCCGACCAGCAGCAGGCTGTGGGCGCCGGCCGCGGCAATTTCCAGCGCCCGCTTGGCGCCGGCCTGGCCCTTGACGTCGCGCAGATCGGGCAGGGCCGGCGAACTTGCGCGCGGCAGCGCCACGGCGCCGGCCAGCGGCTGCGCGGCGTCGCCCGGCAGCAGGGCGGCCACCACGTCGGCCAGCGTGGCGGCGCCGCGCAC
>CAIWPS010000503.1 GCA_903914615.1 uncultured beta proteobacterium
CGACACTACGCCGCCGCACCGTAAGCGGTAAGCCCGTGGCGTTCTTCCGCACGGCGCCGGATTCGCGAAGAATGCTCGTCCCCGACGGAGCGCGTGCTGGACGGATCACGAGAAGCTGGGGATATCGAGACGGAATACTGGGCAGGCGGAATTGGGCGTCGCGGCCGGCCAAGGTCGACTCCGCGACTTCGCCGGCGCTCAGCCTTCGAAGCCGCGCGAGAGCAGGTTCGGATCAATCACCGCTTTGACCGAGCGGCGGCGGTACGAGTTGTGGTCCGCGCGCCAGGGACCGCCGCCACGGCGATGCACTCGACCAGGTTCAGAGCGGCGAGCATCATGTACTTCTCCACCTCCGTCTTGACGCCGAGAAGATCGTGATCGCGAAGCTGGCCGTACACGAACGCGAGCAGGTACCGCTCGCCATGCTCGTCCACCTGTTGCTCGACGGCGCGCTGAACGAGTTCCGGAGCCAAGCCTTCGACGACTCGCATTTTGCCGGTGAGGCGTCGCAGGCAGCGATCCTGAGTCTGCTCCGAGATCACGGGCCAGGAGTGCCCCGACGTCTTCATGGCCTGGTACGCCACGAGCAAGATGTTCACGAGAACGCCCAACTGGTCGTGACTGGCTCCCATCTGGTGAAGAACCAGGACCGATGCCAGCAAATTGGGTTGACGCAGGAAGACTTCGTCGGCCAGTTGCGCGCACTCGCTCGTCCCCATGCGGCCCACGGCCGTGGCGGCTTCGACGAGCGTCGCCTGAGATATTGACGTCATGGGGCCGCATTGTCCCCGGCACGCCGGGTGCGGCCGCCTTACGAGGCCGCGTTACACAGGTCCGATCGCAGGGGGTGGTCCGCGAAGCGCGACTTCCACTGCCTGGGCGTGAGCTCCGCCACGCGGGCAGCAGGGTGCTGGCCGACGCGCTGGAGGACATCGACGAGGTACGTGTAGGGGTCGATGCCCTGCAGCCTGCAGGTGGCGATCAGGCTTTGCGCGATACCGACATGCCTGGCACCCACTTCGGTCCAACAGAAATTCCAGTTCTTGCGACCAAGGGTGATCGGGCGCAAGGCGCGCTCGATATGGTTGGTATCGATGGCCACGGCGGGATCGTCGAGGAATACGCGCAGCCCGGCACGACGCTCGCGAACATAGGCCAGCGCCTTCGTCAACGGATTGCTCGGCAGCAGTCCTTGCCGCTCGAATTGCCTGTCGACCCAATCGAAGAACTCGTCGACCAGCGGCTTGCTGTGCATCAAGCGGTAAAGCCGCTTGGCCTCGCCCGCGAGCTTGCGTTCCCGTATCCGCTCCTCGACCTTGTAGAGCGCTGCGATCCGCTCGAGCGCCTGCCCCGCGGCCTGCGGCTCGGCCTCCTTCGCTTCGAAGATGCCCCTCCTCGAATGGGCCCAGCATTGAGCGTTCTGGATGCCGGTCTTCCTGGCATACGCGTCGTAGGCTCCGAAGCCATCGGACAGCAGCACCGCGCCCGGCGCGAGCCTGGAGCCCAGGACCTGCTCCACATGCTCGTATCGGCGCGACTCGAAGTGGGGGAAGCAGACTTCGTCGAGTTCGCCATACACGGGCCAGAAGTAGGTCGGCTTCATCTTGCCGTCGCCGGCCTGCCCGGCCTTGACCGGAACCTCGTCCATCGTGATGACGTGGCCGCTGCAGATCGACTCCAGCTGTGCTGCGTAGATCGGCTCCAGCAATTGCGCAGCCAGTTGCACGAGTTGCGTCAGCCAGGGCCGGCTGAGATTGAATCCGGCATCGAGCAGCCGCTGGTGTTGCCGGTACAACGGCAAGTGCCAGCGGAACTTGTCGAGCAGCAAGCCGACGATGAAGCTCACATCGGCGCGGCTGCCTTCGATGACACCCGTCGGCGCCGGCGCGCAATGCAGGGTCTGCGTGTCGCGGCGCTTGATGACGGGGCGCACGTACTTGAGCACCACGAAGCTGCCCGGGCGCTGCGCCAGGCGGTGACTGACCTTCTCGCCGATGACCTCGTACTGCTCGGGCAGGAGTCCCTGCGCCTCGGGGTTGGGCAGCGTGATGATCTCCATGGGCACCTTCGACTCGTCGAAGAACGGTGCTGCCTTGCGGTCGTCGGTGAAGTCGCTGCGCGGCTTGCGGCGCGTGTGCCCAGGCACCTTGGTCCCGGCCGCGGGCAGTTCGAGGGCGACGGGCAACTCGCCCAGAACCTGCCCCAGGTGCATTTGCTGCGGGTCGGGTTGGGCGACGAAACGCTCGCTCTTCTTGCCGAACAACTGACGCCGGAACCAATCGAGCTGATGGCGCAACTCGGCGATGGTCGCGGTCTTGGATTGCAGCAGCTGCGCGACCTCCTGCGGCGACATCGCGGCCACCGCCTGCGCGGTGAACATTTGCTGATGCGCGGAGGCCGTCGACATGGCGAGATATTGCACTCACCGTCGATATACGCCAACGGTACTTTGCCGAATTGAAATGCCTGCCCATCATTGCCCTCGTTCGAGCGAATAGCGCTTGAATTGCCGCTTGACCTCGATGCCTTCGAGCAAGAGCTTCAACGCGGTGCAGTCGATCTCGCCGCCGCGCGTGTCGGACCAGTTGCGAACGAACTTCCCTTCCTCGAGTCGCTTGGCCCAGACCACCCAGCCGCTGCGGTCGAAATACAGGATCTTCATCTGGGTACCCCGGCGGTTGGCGAATACGAACAGGTGCCCGGCGAGCAGGTCGACATCGAAGCCCTGGCGCGCCAACGCGTACAAGCCGTCGTAGGACTTGCGCATGTCCGTCGGCTGACCGTAAAGGAACACGCGAATGCGGCCCTCGGGGAAGAACATCAGCGGCGCACCAGGTGCAGGCTGATGCCGCCACCCAGCTCGATGCGCAGGTCCAGCGCCGCGCTCGCACCGCCGAGCAGCCCCAGATCGACGAACGACGGCTTGGGTGGATCCACCGGGCCAGGCTTCGGCGCCGGAGCCGGCTCCAGCGCAGCAATCTGCCTGGGCGAAGAACGCAGCCGAGCACGCCAGCGGATGAAGCTGCTTCGCGTGAGCCCCTCGCGAACGCAGAACTCCTGGACCGTCATGGCTGCGCCGTCAAACCGTCCCAGCACAGCTCGCCAGGCCTGCTCGTTCAAACGCCGGCGCGTCTGCCCGGGCTTGCTGTCTTCCATGTTCTGCTCTCCTCGTGCTGGGTTGATGAGGAGAGCATTGTTCTGGCGACCACCAGCACGCGAAAGAACGCCGCGCGCTTACCGCTTACGGCGCAGCGGCCATATGCCCTGGTCTCGTCCTGCATGGCCCCAGGGCTAGCCTTGGCGCGCATCTCCTGAGTATCGATAAAGGTCAAGGCATGTACAGAATTGCATTTGTACAGGTCCATTGCAGTCTGGCACAGGCGTTGGCGCAAATGCTGCTCGATCAGGTATCGGCGAAGCCGGTGCATGAGGCGAGGCGCGCGGCGCATATCGATGTCGGAGAGAGAGTAGGGCCCGCTCAGATGTCACGGCAGGAATAGCCTGCCCGCTTGCAGAACCGGGCCCGATCGAGGTGGTACCCGCGGTTGCAGTTGCGCCAGCCTGCTCCGCACTGCAGGCATGAGTGCAAGACGAGCCGCCTTGGCCAAGTCCCTTCCCAAGCGAACTCGACTCGCGCAAAGACCTGTTGAACCCAGGCGACCTCGCAGCCACGGCCACAGCCGCAGCTGCGCGCGCGAGAACTATGCTGATCCAATCGCGCACCCGCGGCGGCGATCCTGCATCAGGTTTCGCCCCTTCGTTCCTTGAAAACCATGCGCGACATCCTGTCCTGCCTGCCGCGCTGAAGCCGGCAAGGGTCGGCGCCTGAATCTCCCGGACATCGATCGTTGCCGCCAGGCATGGCGTTACATTCGGCGATTGCCCAGGTTTGGTTGACTCCTTTAGCGTTCGCCAGCGCACAGACAA
>CAIWPS010000504.1 GCA_903914615.1 uncultured beta proteobacterium
CGCGATGGCGCTGGCCGAGAGCTGCGCCAGCATCCTGTGTGGACTGCCTTCGGCGGCCCCGTCGAAGTCGGCACGCCCCAGCTGGTCGGCGGTGAGCGCGATCGCGGTCTCCGCGTCCGGCACCCGCAGCAGGGCCTCGGCCAGGCGCATCAGCGCCAGGCCTTCGGCGCTGCTGATGGGGTATTCGCGCAGCAGCGACTCCATGGCCCAGAAGGGCGCCGGCTGCTCGCGCACGGCCTGCACCCAGGGGCGCGCGGCGGCGAGCACGTCGGCCCAGTCCAGGCGGCCCTGCAGCGCGGCCAGGGCAGCGCCCACGGCCTCGGCCTCGGGGCGGTAGGGGAAGGGCAGGCGGGGGGTGTTCATGCAGGCGTCCTCGCAGACCGGGCGGGCCGGTGAAGTGGCGCAGCTTAGGCGGCGCCCGGCCGCAGTGGATGCGGAAATCACGCCCGCTGGCGGAGAATCCTGCGCCATGGACGCCCCCGCCGCCCCGAGCCGAGAGATCGACAAGATCGACCGCCGCATCCTGCGCGCGCTGCAGTCCGACGGCCGCATCAGCAACCTCAAGCTGGCCGAGACCGTGCACCTGTCGCCCACCGCGGTGCTCGAACGCGTGCGCCGGCTTCACCGCGAGGGTTACATCCTGGGCTACGAGGCGCGCCTGAACCCGGCCAAGCTCGGCGCCGGGCTGCTCGTCTTCGTCGAGGTGCTGCTCGACCGCACCGTGCACGACGTCATGGACAGCTTTCGCGCCGCCGTGCAGGTGCGGCCCGAGATCCTCGAGGCCCACCTCGTGGCCGGCGGCTTCGACTACCTGCTGAAGACACGGGTGGCCGACATGGCGGCCTACCGGCAGTTCGTCGGCAGCGTCATCTGGACCCTGCCCGGGGTGCGCGAGACGCGCACCTATGCCGTCATGGAAGAGGTCAAGAACACGGCGCTGCTGGCACTCTGAGCATGGGCCGCGCGAGGCCCCGGGTACGGGCAGAACACGGCGCAACACAGGCGCGGCGGCGCGCGTTCGCCGCGCATCAACAATCGCGTCCACTCCAGGAAGGCATCATGAGACTCGACACCCCCCGCCGCCGCAAGGCCGTCGTGCCAGGCCTCGCCTGGGCCCTCGTGCTCGGCGCCGGCGGTGCCCGCGCCCAGGATGCCGCGCCGCTGGTCGACGCCTGGCACTTCACGGCCGGCTTCGGCCTTGCCAGCGGGCCCCGCTACCCGGGCAGCGACGAGACGCGCACGCGCGCCCTGCCGGTGCTCGGCGCGTCCTACGGCCGCTGGTTCATCGGCGGCCTGCCGGGGGCCGGCGTGCCGGCCGGACTCGGCGTGGTGCTGGTGCAGGACGAGCACTGGCGGCTGGGCCTGGGGCTGGGCGGCAACTTCGTCAAGCCGCGCCAGGAGTCCGACTCGCCGGCGCTGCAGGGCCTGGGCGACATCAAGGCGACGGCGCTCGGCTCGGTCTTCGCAAGCTGGCGCGAGGGCTGGTTCGAGGCCCGCGGCAACGTGCAGACCGACGTCGGCGGCCAGCACGAGGGCACGCGCGCCAGCCTGGACCTGGACGTCCGCTTCAGCCCGCTGCCCGGGCTCATGGTCTCGGCCGGCCCCGGCCTGACCTGGGCCGACCGCCAGTACACGCAGGCCTTCTTCGGCATCAACGCCGCGCAGAGCGCCGCCTCGGGCCGCCCCGTGTACACGCCGGGCAGCGGCATCGAGTCGGTGCGCCTGGGTCTGGGCGCCAGCTACCGCCTGGGCGCGCAGTGGAGCGTGGGCACGCGGCTGAGCCTGGTGCAGCTGCGCGGCGACGCCGCCGCCAGCCCCATCACGCAGAAGAAGGCGCAGGACCACATCGCCGTCTTCGCTGCCTACCGCTTCTAGTGCAGCGCGCTGCGGCGCGCGCGCAGCCAGGCGCTGGCGTCGCCGCCTGACAGCGGCAGCGCCAGGTGGAAGCCCTGGCCGTAGGCGCAGCCCAGTTCGCGCAGCTGGTCCATCTGCGACGCGGTCTCGATGCCTTCGGCCACCACCGTCTTGCGCAGCGAGCCGCCGAGCTGGACGATGGCGCTGACCACGGTGGCGTCGTCGCTGCCCGGCTGCAGGTGGCTGACGAAGCTGCGGTCGATCTTCAGGCTGTCGATGGGCAGCTTGGAGAGGTGGCTCAGGCTCGAATAGCCGGTGCCGAAGTCGTCCACCGCCAGGTGCACGCCCAGGCGCCGCAAGGCGACCAGCGTCTCCAGCGCGCCTTCGACATGCGACATCAGGATGCTCTCGGTGAGCTCCAGCGTCAGCTGCTCGGGGCGCAGGCCGGACTCGACCAGCGCGCGGCCGACGCGCGCCACCAGGCCAGGGTGGGCAAGGTCGTGCTGCGACAGGTTCACGCTCATCGTCAGCCCGGCCAGCGCCGGGTCGGCCCGCTGCCACTGGCGCAACTGGTGGCAGGCGCAGTGCAGCACGAAGTCGCTGAGCTGCAGCATCAGGCCGCTTTCCTCGGCGATGGGCAGGAAGCTCGAAGGCGCCAGCAGGCCATCCTGCGGGTGCGGCCAGCGCACCAGGGCCTCGAAGCCGGCAAGCCGGTGGGGCGCGCCGGCGGCGCCCTGGAGGGCGAACACCGGCTGGTACTCCACCGCCAGCGCACCCTGGTCGATGGCCTGTCGCAGTTCGCCTTCCAGCCGCAGCCGCGCCGACACCGCCTGGTGCAGGCTGGCGTCGAAGACGGCATAGCGCGCCTTGCCGGCGTGCTTGGCCTTGTACATGGCGATGTCGGCGTCGCGCAGCAC
>CAIWPS010000505.1 GCA_903914615.1 uncultured beta proteobacterium
CCGTGAGAACGGCCAGTTCAAGACCAGCTACCGCAGCGACGGCCAGGTCTTTCCCATCCTGCAGGACCGCGCGGCGATCGGACTGCTGCTGGTCTTCGCCCTCGTCGTCGTGCCCTTCGCGGCGCCGGAATACCTGTTCCGCGCCATCCTCATCCCCTTCCTCATCCTGTCGCTGGCGGCGCTGGGGCTGAACATCCTCGTCGGCTACTGCGGCCAGATCTCGCTGGGCACCGGCGCCTTCATGGCCGTAGGTGCCTATGCCGCCTACAACCTGCACGGCCGCATCGAGGGCATGCCGCTCGTCGCCTCGTTGCTGCTGGGCGGCTTGTGCGCCACCGTGATCGGGGTCCTCTTCGGCATTCCCAGCCTGCGCATCAAGGGCCTGTACCTGGCGGTGGCCACGCTGGCGGCGCAGTTCTTCGTCGACTGGGCCTGCCTGCGGCTGAAGTGGGTGACCAACGGCTCGTCGTCGGGATCGGTCAGCGTGGCCGGGCTGAACGTGTTCGGCGCGCCGATCGAATCACCGCAAGCCAAGTACCTCTTCTGCCTGGCCTTCCTCATCGTCTTCGCGGTGCTGGCCAAGAACCTGGTGCGCGGCCACATCGGCCGCGAGTGGATGGCGATCCGCGACATGGACGTGGCCGCGGCCGTCATCGGCATCCGCCCGGTCTATGCCAAGCTGACGGCGTTTGCGGTCAGCTCCTTCATCGTCGGCGTGGCCGGCGGCCTGTGGGGCTTCATCCACCTCGGGTCGTGGGAGCCGGCGGCCTTCAACCTCAGCCGCTCCTTCGACCTGCTGTTCATGGTCATCATCGGCGGCCTGGGCTCGGTGATGGGCAGCTTCTTCGGCGCCGCCTTCATCGTCGTGCTGCCCATCCTGCTCGACGCCCTGCCCTACTGGTTCGGCATCCCCATCGACACCGCGCTGGCCGCGCACCTGACCTTCATGATCTTCGGCGGCCTCATCGTCTTCTTCCTCATCGTCGAGCCGCACGGCATTGCGCGGCTCTGGTCCACGGCCAAGGAGAAGCTGCGGCTTTGGCCCTTCCCGCATTGACATGCCCCCAAGCTCGCTTTCGCTCGCTGCCCCCCGAGGGGGATGCTCCGCCAGCGGCCCGGCAAAGCCGGTTCCGCGGCTCCTGCTTGGTTCTTGTTCACTCACCCGCCAATGGAGACACCAATGAAACTCATCTCGATGATCGTGGCAGCCGTGACGCTGGCAGGCAGCGGTGCGGCCTTCGCGCAAGCCAAGGAGCAGTTCTTCCCGCTGCTGGTCTACCGCACGGGAGCCTATGCGCCCAACGGCACGCCCTGGGCCAACGGCAAGCAGGACTACATCAAGATGATCAACGCCCGCGACGGCGGCATCAACGGCGTGAAGATCACCTTCGAGGAATGCGAGACCACCTACGCCGCCACCGACAAGGGCGTCGAATGCTATGAACGGCTGAAGGGCAAGGGCGCGACGCTCTTCGACCCGCAGGCCACCGGCATCACCTTCGCGCTGACCGACCGCGTCGCCAACGACAAGATCCCGCTCATCACGCTGGGCTACGGCCTGGCGGCGTCGCAGGACGGCGGCGTCTTCAAGTGGAACTTCCCGCTCATGGGCAGCTACTGGACGGCGGCCGACATCCTGATCCAGCACCTGGGCAAGATCAACGGCGGCCTGGACAAGCTGAAGGGCAAGAAGATCGCCATCGTCTACCACGACTCGCCCTTCGGCCGCGAGCCGATGGCACTGCTGGACGAGCGCAGCAAGATGCATGGCTTCGAGCTCGTGAAGATCCCCGTCACGCCGCCGGGCGTCGAGCAGAAGTCGGCCTGGCTGCAGGTGCGCCAGCAGCGGCCCGACTACGTGCTGCTGTGGGGCTGGGGCGTGATGAACAGCACCGCGCTGAAGGAAGCGCAGGCCACCGGCTTCCCGCGCGACAAGATGTACGGCGTGTGGTGGGCCGGTGCCGAGCCCGACGTGCGTGACGTCGGCGAAGGCGCCAAGGGCTACAACGCGCTGTCGCTGAACCCCTCGGGCACGGCGCCCAAGGTCATCCAGGACATCCTGAAGTACGTCCACGACAAGGGCCAGGGCACGGGCCCGCGCGACGAGGTCGGCAGCGTGCTGTACACGCGCGGCCTGATCATCCAGATGATGGGCATCGAGGCCGTGCGCCGGGCCCAGGAACGCTTCGGCAAGGGCAAGGTGATGACCGGCGAGCAGGTGCGCTGGGGCCTGGAGAACCTGGCGCTGGACCAGAAGAAGATCGACGCGCTGGGCTTTGCCGGCGTGATGCGGCCCATCAGCACCTCGTGCCTGGACCACATGGGTTCGAGCTGGGCGCGCATCCAGACCTGGGACGGCGCGAAGTGGAACATCCAGCCCGACTGGTACGAGGCCGACGAGCAGATCATCAAGCCCATGGCCAAGGCCGCGGCCGACAAGTACGCGGCAGAGAAGAAGGTCACGCGGCGAACTCCCCAGGACTGCCAGAGCTGATCGGTCCCGCGGCGCCGCCATGTCCATCCTGCTCAACGTCAACGGCATCGAGGTCATCTACAACCACGTCATCCTGGTGCTCAAGGGCGTGAGCCTGCAGGTGCCCGAGGGTGGCGTGGTCGCGCTGCTGGGCGGCAACGGCGCCGGCAAGACGACGACGCTGCGCGCGGTGAGCAACCTGCTGGCCGGCGAGCGCGGCGAGGTGACCAAGGGCAGCATCGAGCTGCGCGGCGAGCGCATCGAGAAGCTCAGCACCTCGGCGATGGTCGAGCGCGGCGTGATCCAGGTGATGGAGGGCCGCCACTGCTTCGCCCACCTGACGATCGAGGACAACCTGCTCACCGGCGCCTACACGCGCAAGGACGGGCGCGCCGCGGTGGCACAGACGCTGGAGAAGGTCTACACCTACTTCCCGCGCCTGAAGACGCGGCGCAGCAGCCAGGCCGCCTACACCAGCGGCGGCGAGCAGCAGATGTGCGCCATCGGCCGCGCGCTGATGGCCAACCCGAAGATGGTGCTGCTCGACGAGCCCAGCATGGGCCTGGCGCCGCAGATCGTCGAGGAGGTGTTCGAGATCGTGAAGGACCTGAACCAGCGCGAGGGCGTCACCTTCCTGCTCGCCGAGCAGAACACGAACATGGCGCTGCGCTATGCCGACTACGGCTACATCCTGGAGAACGGCCGCATCGTCATGGACGGGGCGGCCAAGGACCTGCGCGAGAACGAGGACGTCAAGGAGTTCTACCTCGGCGTCGGCGGTGGCGACCGCAAGAGCTTCAAGGACGTGAAGAGCTACAAGCGCAGGAAACGGTGGTTGTCGTGAGCGAGGAAAACTTCGGCTTCGCGCCGCCGCCTTTCAAGCCCGAAGACGCGCTGGTGCAGATCCGCCGCGCGCTGCGCGACCTCAAGCTGGCCGAGCGCGGCATGGCCTACGAGCTGCGCGGTCGGCGCGTCGTCGAGCTCGGCGTCGACGGCATGGCGGTGCAGGCGCGCATCGCACGCAAGCCGGCGCTGACACCCGAATGGGACCGCCTTCAGGTGGCCTCGGCGGCAGAGCAGCGCAAGCTCATCGAC
>CAIWPS010000506.1 GCA_903914615.1 uncultured beta proteobacterium
CGGCGGGCACCACGGCCTGCAGCGGCGTGCCGAGCAGGCCGCCGCCGGGCGTGCCGCCGTGCACGGTGTAGATCGGCGGCACTACCGCCGGCCTGCCGTCGATCTGCGGCGCCTCGCCCGAATCGGGCTGGCCGTTGAAGATGATGGCATCTTCGAGGCGCGCGATGACGTCGGCGGCGCGGCAGAACATCGCCGTCGCCGACGCCAGCTCGGGGTCCGCGACCTCGGAGTTCTTCAGGTAGACCTCGGCGCTCAGCGTGGCCAGCCACAGCGTGTCGTGTTCGACCACCACCAGCCGCTCGTCGGCCTCGCCGCGCAGCCGCTCGGGCACGCGGGCATTGCTCATGGCCTGCGCCGGCACCGTCACCTGGCTCGACGGCAGCGGGCCCACCAGGGGCAGGAAGCCGCTGGCGACGCGGGCCTTGCGCGCGGTCTCGGCCACGGCACGGTTGATCCGGGCCCACTGGTCGTCGGTCCAGTTCAGTTGCGCATCGTTGCTGGACATGGCGTCGGTACTCCTACTCGGTGATGGTGGCCCGCACCGCGGCGGCGTCGGTCGTCGCCGCAGCTGCGCAGGCGGGGTTGGGAATGGGTGCGACGGCGTCGATGAGGGCCTGGGCCTGGCCGGCGCGCTCGCTGTAGAGGTAGAGGGCGTGCAGGTCGGCCTCGGCGCGCTGCGCCAGCGCCACCGCGCCCTGGCCGCGCGCCTTGCCCAGTGCGCGCTGCAGCGCCGTCTCGGCGCCTGCGAGGTCACCGCGGCGGCGCTGCAGCGCGCCGCGGATGCGGTCGACTTCGGGCTCCCACAGGCGTTCGTTGCGCGCGTCGGCCTCGGCCTGCGCGGCGTCCAGCAGCTTTTCGGCCGCGGCCTCGTCGCCCAGGCGCAAATGCGCCTGGGCGCACATCACGTTCATCGGCACCAGCGTCAGGCGGGCGCCGGTCTGAACGAACTCGGCCAGGCCGTCGTTCATCAGGCGGCCGGCCAGTTCGCCGCGGCCCTGCATGGCCGCCGCCGCGCCGCGGTAGGCCAGCGCCACGGCGTGCCAGAGGAAGAAGCCTTCGTCGCGGCAGAGCACGCGCAACTCGTCGGCGGTGTGGGACTGTTCCTGTACCGTGGCGGCGTCCCAGCCCAGGCACAGGCCGGTGTGCAGGTGGAAGGCCAGCGCCGCCGCCAGGCTGGGGATGTTGCCCAGTTCACGCCCGAGCTGCAGCATGCGCGCGCGCTCGGCTGCCGCCTCTTCGGGCCGGCCCAGCATCCACAGCGCGGTGGCACGCGCGGTGCGCAAGGCCACCGACGACGAGAGCTGGAAGGTGGCGGCCAGCACCCGCTCCTGTTCCAGCTCGAACAGGGCCAGGCCGGCGTCGGCCTCGCCGAGCGCAGCCTCGAGTTCGCCGCGGTACAGGCAGGTGTAGGCGGTGGCGTGGCGGCCGGTGATGCGGATCATCGGCACGCCCGAGGCTTCGGCCATCTCCAGCGCCAGACGCGCGGTCACCGCGGCCTCGTCCATCTCGCCGCGCAGGAAATGGTAGGTCCACTGCCCCCACACCGCGGGGTAGATCTTGTCGAAGCGGCCCAGCCACGTGGCCAGCTCGCGCGCGCGCTCGCAGGCCTGGCGCACGTGCGTGGCGCCCCAGCCGTGCACCGTCATGAGCACCGGCGCGATGGTGTTCTGCAGTTCGAGTTCGCGCAGCTGCCATGCGGGCTCGGCGGGCAGGCGCGTCACGCTCTCGATGGCACGGCGCAGGTGGGCTGCGGCCTCGTGCATGGCGGTGCGCGCAAGCGCGCGCTGGCCGGCGGCTTCCCAGAACGCCAGGGCCTGCTCGTCCTGCCCGGCGCCGGCCAGGTGGTGGGCGATGAGCTCGGGGCGCTCCGAAGCGACTTCGGGAAAGCGCTGCTGCAGCACCCCGGCCAGGCGCTCGTGGAACTGCTGGCGCGTGCGCCGCAGCAGCGACTCGTAGGCCGCGTCGCGCACCAGGGCGTGCTTGAAGACGTAGAGCCGCTGCGCGTCGTCGCCGCTGGCCGAGATCAGGCCCGAGGCCATGATGCGCTGCAGGTCTGCGGCCAGCGCATCGGGCGGACGGTCGCTCACCGCCTGCAGCAGCGCATGCGGGAATTCGCGCCCGATGGTGGCCGCCAGCTGGGCAGTGCCGCGCGCGTCGCCCAGGCGGTCGATGCGCGCCATCAGCGAGGCGTCCACGCTGGCCGGGATGAGGCCCGTGGGCAGCGGCCCGGCCAGCACCCAGGACTGTTCCTGCTCGAGCAGCGCACCGGCCTCGATCACCGCGCGCGCCACCTCCTCGATGAACAGCGGCACGCCGTCGCAGCGCTGCGCGATCTCGCGCGTCAGCTCGGCCGGCACGGCCTTGCCGCCGGCCACGCTGCGCACCACCGCCTCGACTTCGTCGTGGTCCAGGCGCGAGACGTCGATAAGCGCCGCGGCACCTGCCGGCCAGGGTGGCTGGAATTCGGGGCGCGCCGTGAACAGGCCCAGCAGCGGCAAGGACTGCGCCGCGGACACCAGCCGCTGCAGCAGCTCCAGCGTCGAAGGGTCGGCCCAGTGCAGGTCCTCGGCGACGAAGAGCGTCGGCTTGACCGAGGCGATGGCCTGCAGGGCCGACACCAGCAGTTCCAGCGTGCGCGCACGGCGCCGCACCGGCGAGAGGTCGGGCGCGGCAGGGCGCCCGCCGGTGGGGATGCTGAGCAGTTCGGCCAGCAGCAGCGAGCCCTCGGTGCCGGCCAGGCCGAGCCCGGCCAGCCTTTCCTCGATACGGGCCAGGCGTTCCGGCGCACTCTGGTGGCGGTCCAGGCCGAGACGGCGCTCGACGAGTTCGATCACGGGCAGGAAGGCGCTGTGCTGAGCGTAGGGCGTGCAGCGCAGCTCCAGCAGGTCGACGTCGGTCGTGCCGAGTTCACGCCGGAATTCCTCCAGCAGGCGCGACTTGCCGATCCCGGGTTCGCCGCGCAGGGTGACGAAGCGCGACTGACCGGCGCAGGTGGCCGCCCACAGCGCGGCCAGCGCCTCGCGCTCGCGACGGCGCCCGACGTAGGCGGTGCGCGCGCCGTCGCCCTGCAGGCGCGACTCCGCGCCGCTGCTGCCGGTGACGCGCCACAGCCGCATGCGCTGCGCCACGCCCTTCAGTTCGTGCTCACCTTGGGGCTGGGCCAGGAAGTAGCCCTGGACGATGCGCCAGGTGGCGTCGCTGACGAGCAGCGTGTCGGGTTCGGCCAGGGCCTGCAGCCGCGCCGCGATGTTGGGCGTGTCGCCCTGGGCGAGGCTTTCCTGGCGCGCGCCGCTGCCCACCGTGGCGACGACGACGCGGCCGGTGTGCACGCCGCAGCGCACCTGCAGCGGCGGCCGTCCGCCGCCGGCATTGAGCTGCGCCATGCCGGCCAGGATGTCCAGCCCGCAGCGCACGGCACGGCGCGCGTCGTCC
>CAIWPS010000507.1 GCA_903914615.1 uncultured beta proteobacterium
AGCAGCGTGCCCGGCGGCAGTGGCGAGAGGTAGTCCTGGGCCCCGGGGGTCAGCTTCATGCGCGCCCAGCGCGAGGACACCGCCAGCCCCGCGGTCTGCAGCTGCAGGCGCACCTTCAGGCGCAGCTGCCAGCCCAGCGTGGCCGACCACAGCACCAGCGTGCCCTGCGGCCGGGCGCCGATCTGCCGCGTCTTCGGGCTGCGCGCGTCGGTGTAGATGAGCAGCTGCCGCGCCGCCGCGTCGAGTTCGCGCAGCACCACGCAGCGGGCGTCGGCCGCGTCGCCGTCCACCGTGGCCAGCACGCCGACGCGCCAGGCGTGGTCGGCCTCGGCCGCGGCCCGCCCGAGCTCCTGCCAGACAGCGGCCTCGATGGCCGCAAGGTCGTCCAGGCGCGCAGTGTTCATCGTCGTCGCTGCCTTCCTGCGGTGGCGCTGTGCCGGGCCGCGTGTCCTCAGGCTTCGCGGCGCAGCGCCGGGAAGAGGATGACGTCGCGGATGCTCGGGCTGTCGGTCAGCAGCATGATCAGGCGGTCGATGCCGATGCCGCAGCCGCCGGCCGGCGGCATGCCGTATTCGAGCGCGCGGATGAAGTCGGCGTCGTAGTACATCGCCTCCTCGTCGCCGGCTTCCTTGTTCGCGGCCTGGGCCTGGAAGCGGGCGGCCTGGTCCTCGGCGTCGTTGAGCTCGGAGAAGCCGTTGGCGTATTCGCGCCCGGTGATGAAGAGCTCGAAGCGTTCGGTGACGGCCGGGTTGGTGTCCGAGGCGCGCGCCAGCGGCGAGACCTCCACCGGGTAGTCGACGATGTAGGTGGGCTGCCAGAGCTTGTCTTCCACCGCGGCCTCGAACAGGCCGAACTGCAGCTCGGCCAGCTTCCAGTGCGCGGGCGGCTCCTCGCCCAGCGCACGCAGCCTGGCGTGCAGCGCGGTGGCATCGTCGGCCTCCAGCGGGCTCAGGCCGGCATGCGCCACCAGCGAGTCGCGCACCGACAGCCGCGCGAAGGGGCGGTCGAGGTCGACCTCGCGGCCGGCGTAGCTGAGCGTGGCGCTGCCCGTGGCCGCACGCGCGGCGTGGCGCAGCACCTGCTCGGTGAAGTCCATCAGTTCATGGTGCGTCCAGTAGGCCGCATAGAACTCCATCATCGTGAATTCGGGGTTGTGGCGGACGCTGATGCCTTCGTTGCGGAAGTTGCGGTTGATCTCGAACACGCGCTCGAAGCCGCCCACCAGCAGACGCTTCAGGTAGAGCTCGGGCGCGATGCGCAGGAACATCTCCTGGTCGAGCGCGTTGTGGTGGGTGGTGAAGGGCTTGGCGTTGGCGCCGCCGGGGATGGGGTGCAGCATCGGCGTCTCGACCTCGAGAAAACCGTGCTCGACCATGAAGCTGCGGATGGAGCTGACGGCCTTGCTGCGCGCCACGAAGCGCGCGCGGGCGGCATCGTCGGTGATGAGGTCGATGTAGCGCTGGCGGTACTTCTGTTCCTGGTCGGCCATGCCGTGGAACTTGTCGGGCAGCGGGCGCAGGCTCTTGGTCAGCATGCGCACGCGCGTGGCCTTGATCGAGAGCTCGCCGGTCTTGGTCCGGAAGAGCGTGCCTTCGCAGCCGACGATGTCGCCCAGGTCCCAGTGCTTGAAGGCGGCCAGCGCCTCGGCCCCGACGGCGTCCTGCGTCACGTAGAGCTGGATGCGGCCGTTCTTCTCGCCCATCGAGCCGTCCTGCAGCGTCGCGAAGCAGGCCTTGCCCATCACCCGCTTGAGCATCATGCGGCCGGCCACCGCGACCTGGATGGACTGCGGCTCGAGCTCTTCGTTGGGCACCTGGCCGTGGCGCAGGTGCAGCTCGGCGGCGTGGTGGGTGGGCTTGAAGTCGTTGGGGAAGGCCACGCCGGCGGCGCGCAGCGCCTGCAGCTTCTCGCGCCTCTCGGCCATGAGCTGGTTGGTGCTGGGGGCGGAGGCTTGCGGCTCGATGGGCGGGGTGGGGGAGGACATCAGGCGCTTTTCAGGTGGGAGTGCGATTTTAGGTGCCCGCGTGTGCCTGCCCATCGGGTCTTGCACGCGGCCCGGCCCGCGCCGCTGGCGGCACGGGCCGGCGACCTAGAATCTGCCGCCCTCGGCCCCGCCGGTCTGCCTCTTGCGCAGCGGCCCCGCCTCCCACCCATGCGCGCCCAACGTTCCCCTCTGCGGCCCATCGCCCTTCGCGCCTTTCGCGCGCGCGGGCCGCGCCGCGCCGCCTGACATGGGAGCTGCGCTGCGCGGCGGCACCGCGCTGTACGCCGGCGCGACGCTGCTCGACCGTCTGCTGGGCCTGCTGCTGCTGCCGCTGCTCACGCGCGTGCTCACGCCCTCGGACTACGGCGCCTGGACGCAGACCACGGTGACCACCGGCGTGCTGCTGCCGGTGGTGCTGTTCGCCACGCCCACGGCCATCGTGCGATGGTTTGCGCCGCCGGGCAGCGCGACGTGGCGGCCTGGCCACTACCTGTCGCTGGGCGCCTTCGCGATCGCCCTTTACGCGGCCTGCGCCGCCGCGCTGTGGCTGGGCCGCGAGCCGCTGGCGCAGCTGGTCTATGGCGAGCCGGGCCGCGCCGTGCTCGTCGCGGCGATGCTGACACTGCTGCTGGCCGAGGCCGGCGTGGAGTTCGCCAACGCCTGGCTGCGCGCGGCCGGCCACCTGGCGTGGGTGGCCGGCGTGCTGGCGGTGCGCAGCGCCCTGCGCTTCGGCCTCGTCGTGCTGCTGCTGGGCGGGGGCGATGCGCCGCTGGCCGGCTGGCTGGGCCGTTATGCCGCCGCGCAGGCGGCCTGGGCCGGGCTGGTGCTCGTGGCGGCCTACCTGGCGCTGCGGCAGGGCGCTGCGGCCGTTGCGAACACGGCGCTGCCGCCCGCGAGCCTGCCGGGCTGGCGCGCGCTGCTCGCCTTCTGCGGCCCGCTGGTGCTTCTGGCGCTGTTCACCACCTTCAACACCGCCTTCGACCGCTTCCTGCTCGTGCGCCTGCTGGGCCTGGACACGGTGGCGGTGTACGCCGCCGCGTCCTCGCTGTGCAGCATTCCTGCGGTCTTCTACGCCGTGCTCGGCTTCACCCTCTTCCCGCTGCTGGCGGCGCGATGGGGCGAGGGCCGGCGCGACGAGGCCGCACGGCTGACGTCGATGGCGCTGCAGGTCTTCGTCTTCCTGTGCCTGCCGCTGGCGCTGGCGCTGGCGCTGGCCGGGCCGGTGCTGCTGCCGCGCATCACCACGGCGGCCTTCCACGCGCCGTTTCCGGTGTTCGCCTTGCTGGGCCTGTCGGTGGCGGCCTTCGGCGTCTACCAGATCCTGCTCTACGCGCTGCTGCTGGACGGCCGCAGCCACCAGGTGCTGTGGCTGGCGATGTGCGCGGCGGCGATCAATGCGCTGCTGAACCTGCTGCTGGCGCCGCGCTGGGGTGCGGTGGGGGCGGCGGCGGCCGCCGCGGCGGCCAACACGTTGATGGTCGTCTGGGCCACGCGCTGGGCCGGCCGCGTCATGCCCTGGCGCTTTCCGTGGGCGGCGCTGCGGCCGGTGCTCGCCGGCAGCGTGCTGGCGGCGGCGCCGCTGGCGCTGGTGCTGGCCTGGCAGCCGCAGGGGGCCACCGCCTGGGCCGCCTTCGCCGCGGCCCTGGCGCTGGGGGCGGCGGTGCACTTCGGGCTGGACTGGGCGCGGCCGCAGTCGCTCACCCGTATGCTGCTGCAACGATGACCGCGCCATGAGCAACCCTGCCTTCGACCAGCAGTACACCATCGGCCAGCGCCAGTACCTCGCGGGGGTGGACTTCTACACCTGGACGCGCCACTTCCACGTCCTGCGCGACCTCTGCGAGCTGGAGTCGGGCGACCTGCTGGAAGTGGGCACCGGCGAAGGCGTCGTGCGCCGCTGCCTGCAGCCGTTGGTGCGCAGCTACACCGTGGTCGACATCAACCCGCAGCTGCAGCCCGACGTGCTGGCCGACCTGCGCGAACCGCAGCCGTCGCTGGCCGGGCGCTTCGACGCCGCGGTCTGCACCGAGGTGCTGGAACACATCCCTTTCGCCGACCTGGCGCTGTGCCTGCGCCAGCTGCACGGCTACCTGCGCCCGGGCGGGCGGCTTTACATGACGCTGCCGCACCGCAAGGGCCACATGCTGGTGGTGACGCCGCGCCAGCGCCTGCTGAAATGGCGCTTCCCCGTCGGCCTGACCAGCCTGTCCGAGGCCTGGAACCGCTTCGTGCGCCGCCGCATCTGGATCGACCCCCACCACTGCTGGGAGATGGGCGACGGCCACGTCACCCGCGCTCAAGTCAACGAGCGCATCGCCGCCGCCGGCTTCACCGCCGTGCGCTTCGCCGAGCTGCCCTATTGCGACTACTGGGTGCTGCAGTCCCGCCCCGCCGCCGGCCCATGAAGGTGCTGCTGGTGAGCTACTACTACCCGCCGCTGGGCGGTGCCGGCGTGCAGCGGGCGCTGAAGTTCAGCAAGTACCTGGGCGACTTCGGCGTGGCGTGTTCGGTGCTGGCGGCCGACAACCCCGACTACGTGCGCGACGCGTCGCTGCTGGCCGAGGTGCCGGCCGGCGTGGCCGTGCGGCGGGTGGCGCACCGGCCGCTGCTGCAGCACCTGCTGGCGCGGCGCCATGCCGCGGCGCCGCGGGTCGCGCCTGCATCGAAGGTTGCCGGCGGCGGCGCCGCCCACCCGCGCCTGCGCGACGCCGCGCTGCGCAGCTACGCGGCACTGCAGTTCCCCGATGACCGCGCCGGCTGGGCGCGCCACGCGCTGGACGCCGGCCGGGCGCTGATCCGCGAACAGGGCATCGAGCTCGTGCTCAGCACGGCGCCGCCGATGTCGGCGCACGGCCTGGGTCGGCGCCTCGCGCGCGAGGCCGGCCTGCCCTGGGTGGCCGACTACCGCGACCTGTGGACCGACAACCCCGGCTACGCTGCCCCCGCCTGGCGTGCCGCGCTGGACCGCCGCACCGAGGCACGCTGGCTGCGCCAGGCCGCCGGCGTTGTGACGGTGACGCCCTCCTGGCGCGGCCGCTTCGAGCACCAGCTCGGCCCCGGCCGGCCCGTCGCCTTCATCCCCAACGGCTACGACGAAGCCGACTTCACCGCCGCCGCGCCGCCGCCGCGCGACGACGGCGTCTTCCGCCTGCTGCACACCGGCACCTTCTACGGCCCGCGCGACCCCGGCACGCTGCTCGACGGGCTGGACCTGTACCTGCGCCGCAACCCCGCGCCCATGCACCCGGTCCGCCCGCTGCGCCTGCGCCTGGTCGGCAACATGGGCGGCCGCTTCGCGCAGCGGCTGCAGCAGTTCGAGCAGCAGCACCCCGGGGTCGTCGAGCAGCGCGCCTACGTGCCGCACCACGAGGCCATCGCCGAGATGCGCGCCGCCGACGCGCTGCTGCTGGTGGTGGGTGCGGCCGGCGCGGCGGGCCGCGGCGACATCGTGGCGGGCACGCTGCCGGGCAAGATCTTCGAGTACCTGCGCGCAGCGCGGCCGCTGCTGCTGCTGGGCGACGAGCGCGGCGACGCCGCGGCCATCCTGCGCCAGCACGGCCAGGGCTGGGTGGCGGACGAGACGCAGCCCGGGGCCATCGCCGCCGCGCTGCAGCGGATGATGGACGCGGCACCGGTGCGCCCCGTCACCGCGCCGGCACCGGCCGCCAGCGTCGCCGCCTTCGAACGCCGTGCACTGACCGGCGAACTGGCGCAGTTCCTGAAGGCTTGCCGCGGGGCCGCAAGTGGCTGAGCCCGGCCGCCACCTGTGCCTGCTGGGCGACGCTAGCAGCGTGCACCTGCAGCGCTGGGCGCGCGAGATGCTGCAGCGCGGTTGGCGCGTCAGCGTCGTCACGGCGCGGCCGGCGGCCATCGCCGGCGTGGCCGAGCAGGTGGTGCTGCCGCCGGTGGCGCGGTCCAGCGACTGGCTCCTGCGCAGCGGCGAAGCCCGCCGTGCGCTGCAACGGCTGGCGCCCGACATCGTGCACGCCCACTACGTCACCAGCTACGGCTGGCTGGCGGCGCGCGCCGACCGCCACCCGCTGGTGATGACGGCCTGGGGCAGCGACCTGCTGGTGACGCCGAAGAACAACCTGCTGATGCGCTGGCACACCGGCTGGACGCTGCGCCGCGCCGACCTCGTCACCGGCGACTCGGCCGACCTCGTCGACGAGGTGGCGCGCTACCGGCCGCGGCGGCCGCCGCTGCTGGTGCACTGGGGCGTGGACCTGGCGCGGTTCGCGCCGGCGCCGTGGGCGGACAAGCCACGCTTCGAGATCGTCAGCCTGCGCAACTGGGAGCCCAACTACCGCATCGACGCCATCGTGCAGGCGCTGGCGCTGCTGCGCCAGCGCGAGCCGGCAGCGCCCGTGCACCTGCACCTGCTGGGCGGCGGGCCGTTGGCGGGGGCGCTGCAGGCCCAGGTGCAGGCGCTGGGGTTGCAGGCCTGCGTGACGATGCACGGCCGGCTCGACGATGCCGGCATGGCCGCGGTGCTGGCGCGCTGCAAGGTCAGCGTCTCGGTGCCCGTCAGCGACGCCACCTCGGTGTCGGTGCTGGAGAGCATGGCCTGCGGCCTGGCCGTGGTGGCCAGCGACCTGCCGGCCAACCGGCAGTGGCTGGGCGACGAGCCTGCGCTGCTGCTGCCCACGGCCGGCCTGCCCGAGGCCCTGGCCGGCGCGCTGCAGCGCCTGTGGCACGACGACGCGGGGGCGCAGCGCATCGGCGCCGCACACCAGCGGCGCATGCAGCGCGAAGGCAGCCGCCAGGTGCAGATGGACCGCATGGCGGCGGCCTATGAAGAGCTGATCGCGGCGCCAGGGCAGGGTGCCGCACGATGAGCGCCGAAGGCACCGTCAGCGTCATCGCGCCCTGCCGCAACGAGCGCGCCCACATCGACGCCTTCTGTGCCGACGCGCTGGCGCAGCAGCTGCCACCGGGCTGGCGGTTGCAGCTGTGCATCGCCGACGGCGCCAGCGACGACGGCACGCGCGAGCGGCTGCAGGCGCTGGCCGCCGCCGACCCGCGCATCACCTGGATCGACAACCCCGGGCGCATCGTCTCCTGCGGCCTGAACCGCGCGCTGGCAGCGGCGCAGGGCGAGGTCATCGTGCGCATGGACATCCACACCAGCTACGCCGCCGACTACGTCGCGCAATGCCTGGCCGCGCTGGCCGAGACCGGCGCCGACAACGTCGGCGGCCCCTGGGTGGCCGAGCCCGCCGCAGGTGCCGGTGCGATGGCGCAGGCCGTGGCCGCGGCCTTCCAGTCGCCCTGGGTGGCCGGGGGCGCGGCGTCGCGGCGCGCCGACCATGCGGGCTGGGTCGACACGGTCTACCTCGGCGCCTGGCCGCGCGCCACTTTCGAGCGCTTCGGCCCCTTCGACGAGGCCCTGGTGCGCAACCAGGACGACGAGCACAACCTGCGCATCCGCCGCGGCGGCGGGCGCATCTGGCAGTCGCCCGCCATCCGCAGCCGCTACCGGCCGCGCGGCTCGCTGGCCCTGGTCTTCTCGCAATGGTTCCAGTACGGCTACTGGAAGCCCTTCGTCATCGTGAAACATGGCCAGGCGGCTTCGCTGCGGCACCTGGTGCCTGCCGCCTTCGTGGCGCTGCTTGCGCTGACGGCGATGTGCCGGCTGACGGGCGGGCCGGCCTGGCCGCTTCTTTCGCTGCTGGCGGCCTATGGCCTCGCGGTGCTGGCCTTGACCGCTGCCGTGGCGCAGCCCTCGCGCCTGCCTTGGGCCGTGGCCTGGCGGGTGCCTGCCGTCATCGCCGCCTACCACCTGGGCTACGGCATCGGCGCCTGGCCGGGCTGGCTGGACGCGCTGCGCCGGCGCCCCGGCCGCACGCGCTTCGGCGCGCTCACGCGCTGAAGCCCATGGCCGAACCGGGCGACGAGACCGATGCGGTGCGCGAGCGTTACGCCCGCCGCTCGGCGGGCGACCGGCGCTACAGCCTGCTCGACCCCGCCGCGCTGCGCGAGCGCCAGGCCCGCCAGCGCGCGCTGGTGCGCCTGTTCGACCGGCACGGCCTCGTCGACCTGAGCCCCCTGCGCCTGACCGAGGTCGGCTGCGGCGAGGGCAACAACTTGCTCGAACTGCTGCAGCTGGGCTTCGCACCCGCGCACCTGCACGGCATCGAACTGCTGCCCGAGCGCCACGCTGCCGCGCGAGCGCGCCTGCCCGCGGCCACCGCGCTGACGCTGGGCGACGCCTGCCTGGCCCCCGTGCCACCGCAGAGCCAGGACCTGGTGCTGGCTGCCACCGTGTTCTCGTCGCTGCTGGACGACGCCTTCCAGCAGCGACTGGCGGCGGCGATGTGGCAATGGCTCAAGCCCGGCGGGGCCGTGCTCTGGTACGACTTCACCTTCGACAACCCGCGCAACCGCGATGTGCGCGGCGTGCCGCTGGCGCGCCTGCAGGCGCTGTTCCCGCAGGGCCGCGTGGCGGCGCAACGCGTCACGCTGGCGCCGCCCCTGGCGCGCGCCGTCTGCCGCTGGCACCCGGCGCTGTATGGCGTCTTCAACGCCCTGCCGCTGCTGCGCACGCACCTCTTGGCCTGGATCGCCAAGCCGGATTGATACACTGCTGCACCTGCATCACTGCATCAGATGATCCCCGTGCGAACGACACTCGACATCGACGACGATCTGCTGGCTGCGGCCAAGGAACTGGCGCGTCGCGAGGGGCGCACCGCGGGTGCCGTGGTCTCGACCCTGTTGCGGCGTTCGCTGACGTCGCCCGAGCCGTCGGCGGCGCGCGCAGCGCCTGGCCGCGCGGCGCGCCGCGTGGCCGGTTTCGAGCCCTTTGCCGCACGGCCGGGTGTGATCGTCACCAACGACCTCGTGAATGCCCTGCGCGACGCCGAAGGCGTGTGAGTGCGCGCGCTGCTGGACGTCAACGTGCTGGTGGCGTTGCTCGACGCCGGCCACCTCCATCACGGCCTGGCCACCGACTGGCTGGCCTCGCACCGGCGCCACGGCTGGGCCTCATGCCCGCTGACGCAGAACGGCTGCCTGCGCGTGCTGTCCCTCCCCGCCTATCCCAACGCGCAGCCCATCGCCCTGGTGGCCGAGCGCCTGGCCCGCGCCACCAGCGACCGCAGCCATGCCTTCTGGCCCGACGCCCTCAGCCTGCTGGAGCCCGACCGGCTGCGCTGGGACCGTGTGCTGAGCCCGCGGCATGTGACCGACGTGTACCTGCTGGCGCTGGCCGTGCAGCAACAAGGCACGCTCGTGACCCTGGACCGTTCCATGGCCCTGGAGGCCGTGCCGCAGGCGCAGAAAAAGCACTTGACCGTGCTCGGCGCGGCGCCCTGAGACCCTCGAGAAGCGAATCACCATGAGCCAACACGGCCTGCCGCCCGCCTTGCCCTTCCTGCCCTTTGCCCTGCCCGAGATCGGCGAAGAGGAGATTGCCGAAGTCGTCGACGCGCTGCGCAGCGGCTGGGTCACCACCGGCCCGAAGACGCAACGCTTCGAGCGCGACTTCGCGGCCTTCCTCGGCGAGCCCGAGGGCCTGCACTGCATCGCCGTCAACAGCGCCACCGCGGGCCTGCACCTGGCGCTGGAGGCGCTGGGCATCGGCCCGGGCGACGAGGTCATCACCACCACCCACACCTTCACCGCCACCGCCGAGGTCGTGCGCTACCTGGGCGCCGACGTGAAGCTGGTCGACATCGACCCCGCGACGCTGAACATCGACCCCGCCGCCGTCGAAGCCGCGATCACGCCGCGCACGAAGGCCATCATTCCCGTGCACTACGCCGGCCTGGCCGCCGACATGCCGCGGCTGCTGGACATCGCCCGCCGCCACGGCCTGAAGGTGCTGGAAGACGCCGCCCACGCCCTGCCCACGACCTGCGGCGGCGCGCTCGTCGGCACGCTGGGCAGCGACGCCACGGTGTTCAGCTTCTACGCCAACAAGACCATCACCACCGGCGAAGGCGGCATGCTGGTGACGCGCGACGCCGCACTCGCCCAGCGGGCGAAGATCATGCGCCTGCACGGCATGAACCGCGACGCCTTCGACCGCTACCAGTCCAAGGTGCCGAGCTGGTACTACGAGGTCGTGGCACCGGGATTCAAGTACAACCTGACCGACATCGCCGCCGCCCTGGGCCTGCAGCAGCTCAAGCGCCTGCCCGCCTTCCAGCGTCAGCGCGAAACGCTGGCCGCGGCCTACGACAAAGCGCTGGCCGGCCTGCCGGTGGTGCTGCCGCCGCGACCTGCTCCCGGCGACCGGCATGCCTGGCACCTGTACGTGCTGCGCCTGGCCGACGGCGCGGCGATGGAGCGCGACCGCTTCATCGAGCTGCTGTTCGAAGCCGGCATCGGCTGCAGCGTGCACTACATCCCGCTGCACCTGCACCCCTACTGGCGCGA
>CAIWPS010000508.1 GCA_903914615.1 uncultured beta proteobacterium
AACACCGGGGCACCGACCACCGAGGCCAGCAGTTGTCGATGTACGCACCCCCTTCCGCCCGTCTCCCGTCCCCGCCTCCGCAGCGCCGCACCGGCGCCGGATTCACGGTGCTCGAGCTGATGGTCGTGCTCGCCATCGCGGCCGTGATGCTGGGTATTGCCGCACCGGGATTCAAGAGCATGGGCAACCAGAACCGCAGCCAGGCCTACGCCAGCGCACTGGTGCGCGACATCCAGCTCGCACGCTCGACGGCGATCGCATTGACTCATCAGTTCTGCTACCGGAGCTGACCCGTTGCCTCACGTAAGTTGCTACCCGTCGGATCGTCCGGCGGGGGCGGCACAACGTGAAGAGGCAAATCAGCATGACAACACGCAAGGAGTTGGTCGAGGCGCTGCGGGTTCGATATGGCAGCGCGGAGTTCAGCGACAGGATCAAAATCCTCGACGAGTTTGTGGCTCTGACCGGCTATCACCGCAAGCACGCGATCCGGGTGCTACGCGATGAAGTCACGAAGACAGGTGCTGCGCGAGCACGGAATCGACTCTACGACGAGGCCGTTCGGCAGGCGCTGACGATGTTGTGGGAGGCCGCTGATCGGGTCTGCGGCAAACGGCTGAAGGCGCTGATCCCAACGCTGGTCGATGCCATGGAACGGCACGGCCATCTCGACTTGGATCCGGTCATCAAGACCAAGGTCTTGCAGGTCAGCGCTGCGACCATCGACCGCGTCCTGGCCGCTGCGCGCTTGCACATCGATGGACAGCGCAAGCGCCGCAAGGGCATAGGCTCGGCGATCCGACGCAGCATCCCGGTGCGCACTTTCGCCGACTGGCGCGATCCACCGCCCGGATACTTCGAGATAGACATGGTCGAACACTGTGGCGGCGTGAAGACCGAAGGTGAGTTCGTCCACACCCTCACGCTGACCGACATCGCCAGCGGATGGACGGAATGCGTGGCCATGCGGGTGCGCGACCAGATGTTGGTGATCGCAGCGTTCGATAAGGTGGCGGCGGAGCTACCGTTCGCGATGCTCGGCGTAGATTCGGACAACGACAGCGCCTTCATGAGTCAGAGCGTCTTCGACTATTGCAAGGGGCATGGCCTCGAACAGACCCGTTCGCGGGCCTACAGGAAGAACGACCAAGCCTGGGTGGAGCAAAAGAACGGCGCCGTCGTGCGAAGGCTGGTCGGCTACGGCCGCCTGACCGGCGCCCAGGCGACCAAGGCCCTGGCGCTGTTGTACTCGTCATCGCGGCTGTACATCAACTTCTTCCAGCCCTCATTCAAGCTGAAGTCCAAAACGCGAGACGGTGCGCGCGTGCACAAAGTCTACTTCGCACCGGCGACACCATGCGAACGGCTTCTCGCACACAGCGGCGTCAAGCCGGAGATCAAAGCGAGGTTGAAGGCGCAGTTCGAAGACCTCGACCCTGTGCGGCTGCTGCAAGAGATCCGGTTGGCTCAGCACACGCTGAGCGAACTTGCAGCGCATGGCGTGAGCGCTGGAGCGCCGCCTGAAGGCGGGTCAGACCTTGCCGTGTTCCTCGCGAACCTGTCTTCGGCGTGGAAGGATGGCGAAGCGCGTCCGACGCATCGCAAGCAGCCCAAGACCAAACACTGGTGGCGAAATCGACCGGACCCGTTCGCCGACGCGTGGCCGGTCATTGAAGGCTGGTTGATCGCCGAGCCCACCGTGTCGGCCAGCGAATTAATGGATCGATTGGCCGCGATGGTTCCGGACGCATATGCCGCAAAACCGCAGTTGCGCACCTTGCAGCGCCGGGTCAAGGCGTGGCGCAGCCAACGCGTGAAAGAGATGGTGCTGGGCAGTCTGAGTAAGTCCGCCGCCACGCCAGCTGAGGTCTGAAGTGGCAGCAATAAAGCGTCGATGCCACCGGGGGCCGGGCGCCTCGCGCCCGGCAGGCTATGGACAAGTGGACGATGCGCCAATGGCGCACCGGCTGCGACCGTGGACAACGCGCCGCTATGCGGCATCGTTGCCCACCGCCGCAGCCTTCGACCACATGCCCACAGCCTTCGACCATGAGCGACGTGAAGACAGAGCTAGAACTGAGCTAGAACGACAACTACTCGCCGGGTAACATTCCTTCGTGAGGCAACACGCATGCCCGACATTTGATTGTCGCGGACCGTGCTATACGGGCGGTGTGCTGTCGCTGGGCTTGGGGACGCCGACGTTCTTCGTCGTCGCGTAGCTGGCCGGGCGCCCTGCGCCGACTTGT
>CAIWPS010000509.1 GCA_903914615.1 uncultured beta proteobacterium
CGCGCAGCGCCGGCCTACGCACCCGCGCCTGCCTTCGCCGCCGCGCCTGCGCAGGCAGCGGCACCCTGGGCCGCGGCCGCCGCGCCGGGCCTCATCCCCGAGGACTGGGACCCCTTTGCGCCCGAGCCTGCGAGCGCGCCGACGCCGCCCGCAGGCACGCGACGCGATGCCTTTGCCGACCTGCCTCCCGGCCGCGACGATTCCCTGGACGAGCTCTTCGGCCTCGCCGGTACGGCCGCCCATGCGGACCCGCTGGGGGCGCCGCCGGCGCAGGCCCAGGGTGCGCAGCCCAACACGGCCAGCCACGACGACGCGCTGGCATCGCTGCTGCGCACCGCCACCGTGATGCCGGCCAGCCGCAGCGACCATGTCTCCGAACTGAACACGCCGATGGCACTGCCGCAGGTGCAGGCGCCGCCGGCTCCCGCGCCTGCGGCGCTGCCGGCCATGGCGCCTGCGGCGCTGCCGGCCAACGCAGTGTTCTCGTGGAACGACCCGCCGCGCGACGGGCGCGTCGTGACCTTGCCAGGCGTGCGGCAGGCCGCCGCCATGGCCGCACCGCCGCCGCCGCCTGCACCGGTGGCCGCGCCACCGCGGCCACGCGCAGAGGCGGCGCCGGCAGCCGATGGCGCCTTGCTGGCCGCGCTGCTCGAGGGGCTGGCCACGCCGGGACTGCGCCTGGACGCGTTGACGCCCGACACCATGCGCCGGCTGGGCCAGATCCTGCGCGAGTCCACCCGCGGTGCCGTCGAGCTGCTGGTGGCGCGCGCTGCGCTGAAGCGCGAGATGCGCGCCGAGATGACGATGATCGTCTCGCGCGAGAACAACCCGCTGAAGTTCTCGCCCACCGTCGAGGTGGCGCTGAACCACCTGCTGGGCCCGCCGGCGCCCGGCTTCATGCCGCCCGCGGCGGCAGTGCGCGATGCCTTCGACGACCTTCGCGCCCACCAGCTCGGCGTCATGGCCGGCATGCGCGCGGCGCTGGAGGGCGTGCTCGGCCGCTTCGACCCGCAGCACCTGGAGGCCAAGCTGGTCGGCCGTTCGACGCTGGCCAACCTGATCCCGGCGACGCGCAAGGCGCGGCTGTGGGAGCTGTTCCAGGAGCTCTTCGGCCAGCTTCAGGCCGAGGCGCAGGACGATTTCGACGAGCTCTTCGGCAAGGCCTTCCTGAAGGCCTACGAGGACCAGCTCGACCGGCTGCACGGCGAAAACGGCCCGCACTGAGCGGGCGAAAGGCCACCCATGCTCGCACTCGAAGTCGCCCTCATGTCCGACCGCGGTGGCCGCAAGTACAACGAGGACGCCTGCGGCCACTGGCACTCGCGCCAGCACTTGTGCTGCGTGCTCGCCGACGGCGCCGGCGGCCACGGCGGCGGCGACATCGCGTCCAAGCTGGCGGTGCAGGAACTCATCAGCCGTTTCTCGCAGCAGCCATCGCAGCAGGCCGCCGAGCTCGACCGCCTGCTGCGCGTCACCAACGACGTGCTCATCAGCCAGCGCGTGCCCGGCACGCCGCGCCAGGACATGCACAGCACGGTGGTCTGCCTCGTCATCGACTTCATCGCCCACCGTGCCCACTGGGCGCATTCGGGCGACTCGCGCATGTACTGGTTCCGCCAGGGCCGCGTGCTGGCGCGCACGCGCGACCACAGCCTGGTGCAGGGCCTCGTCGACTCCGGCCTGCTCGCCGCCGAGGACATCCGCACCCACCCCAAGCGCAGCGAGCTGCGTTCGGCGCTGGGCATCGCGCCCGAGGTGCTGGAGGTCAGCGCCGGCGAGGGCGGCGACGAGGTGCAGGCCGGCGACGTCTTCCTGCTCTGCACCGACGGCCTGTGGGAATACCTGGACGACGCCGTGCTCGAGCAGACCCTGCTCGCCAGCCCCAACCCCGGCGCCTGGATCGGCCAGCTGGCTTCGGAAGTGCGCCTGGCCGCGGCGCACAAGTCCAGCCACGACAACTTCAGTGCGCTGACGGTCTGGACGCGCCCGGCGCCGACGGCCTAGCCCGGCGCACCGTACGAAAGCGCCGGCTCAGCGCCGCGCCGAAATCTGCCGCTCGGCCGCCAGCATCGTCTCGAGCACGTCTTCCAGCACCACGGGGCGCGCCGCGTCGTCGATCTCCACCACCACCAGGTAGCCGTGGTCGACGCCGCTGCGGGTGTAGGCGCGCACCAGCGCCAGCTGGTCGCTGCGCTGCAGGCGGCCGTCGGCGGACCAGAACTCCTGTGCCGTCAGGCAGCCGTCGGTGGGCGTGCCGGGGAAGTAGGGCTGGCCGAGATAGGGCCTGGCGTCGGCGGCGGTGCCGTGGGCCAGCATCTCGTCGCGCCCGGCCAGGCCGGCCAGCCAGGCCTCGTGGAACGGTGCCCAGCCGCGCCAGTTCGCGGGCAGGCGCTGGTCGTAGACGGCCTGGGTCCAGGGGCCGGTCTCGTCGCCCTGGGTGAATTCGGCGACGCTGGCTTCCACCGGCACTTTCGATTCCAGGAAGGGCGTGGGCCCGATCCACGGGTTCCCGGCCGTGCCGGCACCGACGACGGTGAACAGGCCCTGGGGCGTGTTGCCCAGCGTCACCGTGCCGGGCAACCCGCTCAGCGCCAGCGCCAGATGCGGCACACTGAACAGGCTGCCCTGGGCGTCGCGGACGAAACGGCCGTCGACGTCGCGCACCACCGCCAGGCCGGTCTGGCGGCGGTCGCGGCGCTGCAGGCTGAAGAGCACCGGAAGGCCGGGCTTGAAGGGCGCGGCCAGCAGGTCCTGCAGCGGCGGGGGCGCAGCGGCCGCGCCGGCGGCGGCGCCGTCTGCGCGGTCCAGCGCCAGCGCCAGTGCCACCAGCCGCGGCTCGCCGGGGTCGCTGCGCCGGGCCAGGGCGCTGCGCACGCGTTGGCGCTGCTGCGGTCCGGGGTCGGCCCGCAGCAGGGTGTAGGCGGCGATCGCGAACTGGCGCGGCGTGGCCAGGCTGTCGAGCAGCGGCAGCAACAGCGGCGCCGAGCCCTCGGCGTCGAAGGTGTGGGCGGCGGTCAGCACGGCGCGCTGGAATTCGGGCGGTCGCTGCGCCAGCGGCCGCGCAGTGTCGGCCAGCTGCGCACGCACGATGCGCCGGCCGGCCTCGAGCCCGGTGTTGTAGAAGGCCGCGGCGCGCAGCGCCTCCATCACGGTGTCGTCGTCGGCGCCGCCGGCGTCAGCCTTGGCGATCGCGGCCATGGCCTTCTCGCGCGCCTCGCGCGCGCCCGCAGCCGAGGCCAGCGGCGAGCTGAATTGCGCCGCCTGGTAGCCGGCGATCTCGGCCGGCGTATGGCGCTTGCCGGGCGTGCCCAGCGGCGCCACCGTCAGGCTGCTGCAGCCGGCCAGCAGGCACGCGGCCCCGACCACCCAGACCACGGCGCGCCGCGGGCCGAGCGCTGCTCTCCGGGGCTGCGCCTGTCCCCACTCCATGGAAATCATCTCTGCCCTTCCTCGACGGTGCCCGTGCCGCCGCAGTCTAGCGCCGGCCTTGCGCAGCGATGCGTGGCGGCTCAGCCGCTTGCGGCATGCGCCGCGGCCAGGGCGTCCATCTCGGCCGTCTGCAGGGCCGTCGCGGCCGGCAGGCGGCGCGCCATGCCGGCCGCGCGCAGGGCCGTCCAGCGTGCGTACATGCCGTCGATCTCTTCAGGCGTGACCCCCGGCAGGCGCAGGATCGAGCGCCGGTGCACGGCAGGCTGTTCCAGGTAGTCCTCGGGCAGCCAGCCGCGTTCGCGGCAGAGGTGGAAGAGGGCGGTGCCCGGGTAGGGGTAGAAGACGAAGACGCCGAAATCGGCCGGCTGCAGTTCCTCGTGCAGGGCCATGGTCGCTTCCATCTCGGCCACCGTCTCGCCGGGGATGCCCAGGATGTAGTTGGCCGTGGCCAGGATGCCGGCCTGGCGCGTCCAGCGGAAGACGTCGCGGAAGCGCTGGTTGCTGGCCGAGCGCTGCATGATCTCGCGCCGCACGCGTTCGGAGCCGCTCTCCACGCCGTACACGATGTGCCTGCAGCCGGCCGCGGCCAGCTCGCCGAGCAGGCGTTCGCTCACCGTCTCGACACGCGCATGCAGCGAGAAGGGCACGCCGAACTCGCGCCCGTAGACAAGGCAGAACTCGCGCACCCAGGGGTGGTGGATGGTGAAGGTGTCGTCGAGGAAGGTGACGTAGTTCAGCGGCCCGCCTTGCCGGATCTGGCGCAGCTCTTCGAGCACGTTGCCGTGGCTGCGCCGGCGCCCATAGGCGCCGCCGCCCTGCTCGGCATAGAGCTGGTCGTACATGCGTGCCGCGCAGTAGGTGCAGGGGAAGGGGCAGCCGCGCTGGGTGGAGACGTGGACGACGCCCCAGCGCTCGTCGAGCAGGTCGCGCGCCGCGAAGGGGATGCCGTCGATGGGCTCGATGGGCGGGCGGATGGCAGGGCGCAGGCCGCCCGCGGCCCAGATGTTGCCGATGCGGCCGGCGCGCGCGGCACGCTCGCCGCCGCCGGCCTCGAGCGCCTGCACCAGTTCCAGCAGCGCCGCCTCGCCTTCGCCCAGGCAGACGTAGTCGATGCCCGGGTGGCGCAGCACGTCTGCAGGCGCGAAGGTCGGGTGCAGGCCGCCCAGGATCACCGGCACCCGGCATTGCAGCCGCAGCTCCGCCAGCAGCGCGCGCGTGCGCAGCCACTGGCGCGTGGTGGCGGAGATGCCGATGAGGCCCGGCTGTTCGCGCTGCACCGCGGCCGCGATCTCGGCCACGCCCATCGCCAGGCCGACACGCAGGAAGGCCGCCGCGTGACCGTGCGCGCGCAGCGTCGCGGCCAGGAAGGCCGGCCCCAGCGAGGCCACCGACCAGGCGCTCTCGGTGTCGATTTCCAGGAACAGGACCTTCATGCCTGCAGCCTATCAGGCCGGGCCTGATCGCGCGGGCCCCGTGATACGCTGGCCGCCCTGGAGGATTCCGCCATGCCCAAGCCCACCGTCGTCTCCCTGCCCGCGACCGCTACCGCGCCCGCCGATGCGAGCGAGCTGCCGCTGCAGCATGGCCGCAGGCTGGCGCTGGTGGCCAGCGGCGCCGACGACCTCGTCGAGGTGCGCGGCGCCGGCGGCCAGCTCGAACTGCGCATCCGCCTCACCGCCGAAGGGCCGGTGCTGCAGATGGAAAGCCTGCGGCTGACGTTGAAGGCGGCGCAGGACGTGAAGGTGGACTGCGCCAGCTTCGACGTCCACGCCCGCGAGGGCCTGGCCCTGCGCGCCGACGGCGAGGTGCGCGTGAACGGCCAGATGATCCACCTCAACTGAGCCCGCCATGCCACCCGCCGCCCGCATGACCGACAAGGCGTTGCACGACGCGCCGCATTGCCACGCCCCGATCCACCCCGCCGCGCCGGTACCCACGCCCGTGCCGCACCCGCCGGCGCCGATCGACATCATGCTCAACTGCGTGACGACGGTGCTCATCGACAACCTGCCGGCCGCCGTCGTCACCTCGCAGACCCTGCCGTGCATGATGGCCAGCTGCGTGCCCGCCGGGCCGGGGCTGGTGGCCAAGGGTTCGGCCACGGTGATGATCGGCAACCTGCCGGCGGCGCGTGCCGGCGACATGGTGGCCTTTGCCAGCTGCGTGGCGCCCATCCCGTCGCCCACCGGCAAGATCATCCCGCCCTGCTCTACGACGGTGATGATCGGCGGGTGAGGGCGCTGCCACGCGCCGCATCGCGGCGCCCTTGCTGAGGCTGCGATGCACGTCGACCATCTCGAGAGATTGCGGCCCTGGTGCCCGGCCTGCCGGGCGGCGGGCCGAGGGGCCTCGTTGCTGCGCCTGGGCCATGTCGCCAGGCGCGACGGCGACGAAATCGTCGAAGGCGTGCTGCTGTGCGGCGAGCGCCTGTGCCAGCGCGAGCACCCGGTCATCGACGGCATCCCCGTGGTCGTGGCCGATATCGCCAGCTGGGCCGCGCACCAGCTGCCCGGCGTGCTGCGCCGCGACGACCTCGGGCCCTTCGTCGAAAGCCTGCTCGGCGACGCCGCCGGCCCGGCCAGCGAGCTGCACCGCGAACGCAGCAACCTGGGCATCTATGGCTGGGCCCACTGGGGCGACCTGGCACCGTCACCCGGCCCGCGGCGCCACGGTGGCGCCTACGCTGCGCTGCTGGCGCAGGCGCTGCCGCTGGCACCGCCGGCGGGGCTGTGGCTGGACCTGGGCTGCTCGGTCGGCCGCGGCACGCTGGAACTGGCGCGCCAGGGCGCGGCGCTGTCGGTGGGCGTGGACCTGAATTTCGCCATGCTGCGCATCGCCGAGCGCGTGCGCCGGCGCGGCCGCGCCGTGTTCGCGCTGCGCGGCGAGGGCGTGGTCTTCGAGCGCTTCGATGCCGACGTGCCCGCCGTGCCGGCCGACCGCATCAGCCACTGGTGCTGCGACGTCGCGCAGCTGCCCTTTGCCGACGCCACCGCCGACGGCGCGCTGCTGCTGAACCTGCTGGACTGCGTGCCCTCGCCGCTGGCGCTGCTGGCGGAAGCCGGCCGCGTGCTGCGGCCGGGCGCGCCGGCGCTGTTCAGTTCACCCTACGACTGGTCGCCCAACGCCACGCCGCTGGGCGAGTGGCTGGGCGGCCATTCGCAGCGCAGCGCGTCGGGCGGATCGAGCGCCGCGGAGCTGCGCCGGGTGCTGTCGGCCGACTGCGCGGCCGGCATCGACACCGGGCTGGTCGTCGAGGAAGAGCGCGACGGCGTGCCCTGGCATGTGCAGACCGGCGCGCGGTCGACGATGGAATACCAGGTCCACCTGGCGCGCCTGCGGCGCAAGGTGCAGGCCTTGCCCGCCC
>CAIWPS010000510.1 GCA_903914615.1 uncultured beta proteobacterium
ATGTACAATTACTGGAAGACCAGTGAGACAGAAATGGTCGCACTGGCTCCGAAGGCGCCGTGGGTTGTCGAAGAGGGCCAGATTGAGGGCTACGAAGAGCAGTGGAAAAACGCCAACACGACGCCCAACGCCTTCCTCCCATATCGCGGCGTGAACATCGCCGGCTCCATGGCGCCGCCTCCTCAACGTCAGGGGTTCGCCCAGGTGCCGGCGGGCATCGTGAATGCCGCCCAGGGCGCAGCGCAGGACATGATGGCGACAACCGGGATCAGGTTTGACGCCACGCAACAGGAACGCATGGTTGATGAAAGCGGCAAGGCGATCCACGCCCTGCAGCGCATGACCGACCTGGGCAGCTACCACTATACGGACAACTTTCGCCGCTCGCTGATCCATCTCGGCAAAATGTTTGTGGAAATCTTCCCCAAGATTTATGACACCGAACGCCAGGCCACGATCCTGCGCGAGGACGGCAAGGAAGAGGTGGTGGTGATTGATCCCAACGCCAACGCCGCCTACGAGGAGCGCAAGGACCCGAAGACGGGGAAGACCATGAAGGTCTTCAACCCGTCTGTCGGAAAATACGGGATCGACGTAGACACCGGCCCGTCTTACGAGACCAAGCGGATCGAGGCCAGCGCCTCCATGATGGCGTTTGCCAAGGCGCTGCCGAACACCGCCGGCATGATCGCGGACCTGATCGCGAAGAACCAGGACTGGCCCGGCGCCGAGGAAATGGCCACGCGGTTGGCAAAGGCTGTCCCCGCTCAGCTGATGACGCCGGACAAGAAAGACATGACGCCGCAGATCCAGGCGGTGATCCAGAACCTTGAAACTCAGGTCAAGGCCAGCCACGAGCAGCTGCAGCAGGCCATGGCCCAGCTCAACGACAAGAACGCCGACCGCGACGTGGCGCGCGAGAAAATCAACGCCGACTTTGAAGCCAAGATCCTCGCCATCGTGCAAAAGGCCGAGGACAGCGCGAACAAGGAAGTCGGCCGCAAGCTCGAACAGCTGGCGGAAGGTGTCAACCAACTGATGAGCGCCATCAGTCCAACGCGACCGGCCGCGCAAGCCGGGCAATCTGGAGAAAAAACAAATGGTCCGGCTGTTGAGAACAATTCAGGCGGGTGAAATAACGCCATACGGTCTTGTGAAAATTCTGCCAAACAGGATCGCCCAGCAGTGGCAATGGCAAACGCCAAAACTCATTCTGTTATTTCCAATTTTTATTCATCACGCTCGAAAGTACGACGTCGCGCATGATGCCTTTGGACTAGGATGGTGGTTTTTTGTACTGAAGTTCGAAGTTCAACGCGCAGGCCACGGAAAGCAGACGTTTGGTTGGTCGTTTTCGGTTAAGTGGGGTTGGACGCGAGTTATGTCGTGCAAAATGACTTACGATTTTGAACGCAAATACAACGAGGGGAAAGCGTGATGCCGGGTCAACTAGCTGAGACCATGAACGCCAACGTCGCCCCGCCAGGGCCGGCGCTGTCCGCCACAAGCGACGTTCCCAAACCACCCCCTGCGCCGGCCCCCAGGCCCGCTGCAGAGGCAAAAAAGCCCGTCGTTGACGAAAATGTCGAAACGGGAGATAAATCACCCACCGAAGGCGATCCGCCGGCGGGCAAAAACTCGGAGGCGGAAGGCAAGAGCCCGAAGCCAGACGAGACACCGGCATGGCAAAAGCGCGAGATTACGATCGAGCGCAACAAGCGCCGGGCGGCCGAAGAGCGCGC
>CAIWPS010000511.1 GCA_903914615.1 uncultured beta proteobacterium
CCTCGAGGTGCGCCAGCGCCTCGGCGCGGGTCAAGATGCTCTCGGGAGCGGGCGCCTCGGGTGCAGCGGCGGCGGTCGGTTGGGTGGTCTGTTCGTCGGTCATCGTCATCTCCTGATGGGTGGAAAAATCAGTATGGGCGTGGTCATGTAAACCTCGGTTTGGCAGTCGCTGCGGCGGCCGATACGGTGGTGTGGGTGGTGCCGGGCGCGGGGCGCTTGGAGCGGGCGTAGAGCCCGGTGCAGCGGCGCGAACAGATCGGCGCCTTGTGCTCGTTGCGCGCGCTGACCTTGCGCTGGAACGGTTCTTTGCAGACCACGCAGATCGCATCCTGAAGGATCATGCGACCACCCAGACGGTGGCCGGGCGCCCCGAACGGGTCGCGCGGGTGACGCCGGCGGCGCGCACGCGGCCCTGCTCGACGAGCTCAATGCGCCGCGGGCGCTGCGTCGAGGGGTTCATCTGCAGGTACACCTGCAGCTCGTCGTCGGTGGCGCCGTGCGCGCCCAGGTCGCGCAGCAGCGTGAACACGCGCTCCTGCAGCTCGTTGACGCGCGGCCGGGTATGGCGGGCCGCCTCGCCGCTGGTCAATCGCGTGACCGGGCGGCTGCGGCGCGCCTGGTCGATAAACAGGTCTGGCTGCATCATTTAAGTTTCTTGCCTCCTGACAGATTGATCGTGAGTGCCATCCCGCCGGACTCGGCGGGGTTCAGTGACTTGTGCATCCCGAGGAACGCCATGCACTGGTCGAGCGCCTTGCCCTTGTCGAAGCGCTTGACCTTGCGAGTGACGGTCAGCTGCGCCGGCACCGGTTCTCCGCCTTCCTGCAGCTCGCCTTCCTCGCGGTGCTCGTCGATCTCGATGCCGGCGATCGTCGCGGCGATGTCGTCGTCAAGCTCGTGGATCGGCTTCAGGTTGCCGTTCTGGTCGTAGAGCTTGCGCACGTCGGCATAGGCGATCCGCGCGATCTCCTTGAGCGTGCGCTCGATCGTCACCTGATTGGCCGCGGCGGCCTTGGCCAGCAGCTGGTCGATAGAACCTCTCACCTTAGCGTCGCTTAGCAGCCTAGAGCCTTGAACATGCGCGCCTTTCTGCGCGTAGCCGGCACGGATCGCCGCCTGCGTCGCGTTCAGATCCTTGCAGTACTCCTGCACGAATCGGTCGCGGCGGTCGTCCTTCGGCTTCTCGCGGCGCGCCATGTGCTCTTAGCCTTCGTCGAGCCCGGCCAGAGAACGATCGCCGGCGCGCGATCCCACCAGCTTGTGGCGCTGCCAGTTCTGGCCGGTCAGCCGGCTGTACTCGTTCAGACCCTCGCGCGCCATGGTGCGCAGCTCCTGGGCCGACACGCGCGTCTCGCGGTGGTGATCGAACTCGGCGACCACAATGGTCTCCAGCGTCGCGCGCAGCGCTTCAATCGCGCGCTGCAGCTTTAGGTTGCCCTCCTTGGCCAGCGCGATCTCCTCGCGCGATGCCTCCCGCTCGTCGGGCAGGCCGATCGACGGTTTGGTCACAGGGGACGCGGCCGGCGCCTCTTCAGGCCGCGCCGCGGCCGCTCGCTTACTCGCCATGGGTTTCTCCTTGGGTGGGTTCGGCGCCGCCGCGAGTGTTGATCCCGCGGGGCCCCTTGAGGCGCTTCTTCGCGAGCGCCCGATGCGTCTTGTTGAAGCGGGGGTCTTTGACCTTGGGCGGCTCCATGCCGAGGTGCACCAGCACGCCGTCCACCGCCGCGGCCATCCGTTCGGGGTTCGCGTCGTTGCTGCCGCCGAGCGCCTGAATCGCGTCGGTCTCCGAGATCATCGACAGGTCCACGCGTAGCTTGTACATCGCGCGGATGACCAGGCCTCGCACGACATTCGGTTGCTTAAGCATCGCTCTCGTCCCTCCGCAGACTCTTCAACGCGTCGCGCGTCAGCAGCGGGTCTTCCGCGCGCCAATCGCCGCACTCGTCCTCGGGGCGCACAGGCGGCCAGACGCCGGTCAGCAGCGGGCCCCTGTCGGTGGGTACCAGCATCGGCACGGCCGGATGAGCCCGGCAGTACAGTGCCACGGTCCGCAGCTGCTCGAAAGTGCGGGAATGCTTGCAGCTGCTGCAGCGCCCGATCAGTGTGGTCATTGCGTGCTCCCTTGGTGAAAGCGTCGAACGTCAGCGCGGGCCAGGAGGCGTACCTCGATGCCGTAGAGCTGCTGGACGGCCGCGATCTTCACGCGCGACACGTCCGTCAGATGCCCCTTGCAGTCCTCGACCGTTACCTCGCCGCTCGCCCAAGACACGACGAAATCGGCGCGGTACTTGACGCCCGGCGCGATGTCGAACGGCGCCTGGCGGATGAAGAACCTCACGTCACCGGCGGCGCGCAGCAGCTTCAGCTCGAGGTATCGGTCCGCCTCAAGGCGCGAGTCAAAGCGCAGCCCGTCCACGATCGTCACGTGGTTGCGGTACTTGGTCTGGCCACGGGCCTGCAGCAGCGGATTGGCGGCATCGCGCCGCTTCCACCTCTCCGCCCATGCCTTTCGCTCTTCACTTCTCATCGCCAAACCTCTTTGCCTTGCTCTTGAAAACCTCAACTTATCCACAGCCCATAAGAATCGTAAGATTCTTAGGTCTAGGTCTAGGTCTGGTCACGCACTTGTCACGCTGCACCGTGACTCACCTGTCACGCCTCGCCGTGGTACGATGCCGTTGCTGACGCTTTGCATCCATCGCCCTCTGCTTCGCCACGGTTCCGTTATGTTCATGAAATCCCGGAAGTTTCACGCTGTACGCGTCGATGACGGAAAGCCACTCCGGGGGCAGGAGATTGCAGACGCCCTCGATGCCGGTGAGCTGGTCTATCTCTGCCGGCCCGAGCGCAAGAAGGTCGTCCTCCTGGACATGGGTGTCCGCAGTTATCCACAGGATACTGACAGCTCCTACACAGGTTGCTACGTACCGCAGATGCGACCCGTGAGCGCCCCCGTTCGCGGCGTCGCGCGCCTGTAGCGCGGTCGCCATGCGACGGATCCGGGGATCCGTGTAGAGATCCTTCTCGAGCTTGATCCAGCCGGACACTAGACCCTCGCATTGCGGACCAGGCGCAGCTTGTGGACGCGCTCAGCTCGGTTGATGCACGCGGCCAGCGCCTCGGCGCGGCGCCGCTCTGAGCGCTTCTCGTGAAGCCAGCGCACCGCATGCATGCGGCGGGCGAGGAGCAGGTGCTCGAGGGCCGAGCGCTGCCGCGGGGTGTAGGCGTCGGGAAACGCCTGCCCGCTGTTCAGCCTAGCGCGCCATGCGGCGCGCGCGCGGGAGTTCCTCTCGGCGATCTCAATGCGTAGTCGTTCGGTCATGGTGTCCCCTTTTTTGTGTCGAATATCCAAGAGCCGCTCCGAGGCCAATGAGGGGCTTAAGAGCGGGTAACTGGTGGAAATATTCGACAGCGGGGGACTTGGAACCGACTGCGGACTCAGTCAGTTGCAGGCCAGAGAGGGCCTGTCTTCGAACCAGGTGGTCGGCGGTTCGAATCCGTCCGGGCGCGCCACTTGCGCACGCCCGCTGTCGAATACTTTCGAGGTTGTCGAATATCATCGTGCGTCAATCAGCCAGCACACCGCGTTCCCACACGTACACGTAACTGCCGAACGGCACCACGCTGCCCGGCGACGGCAGCTGGTTGAACACCGCGCCGATCGGGTAGGCCACGCTGTAGTTGATCGTCAGGGACGGCAGCAAGCTCCAGGCTGACAGCGCTGCGTCGGCCTGAACGAGCGTGTCGCCGATGACGTTCGGGACGATGGCGGCTACGGGGACGATGGGGAAGGGCGGGTTGACTATGGTGGCGGTTACCGTTGCACCGTTCACCAGAACTTCGTTACCCCGCAAGTCCACGGCTTCATTATTGGAACTGGCGAGCACAACGTTTGCAGCGTTATAACTACCGGTATAGGCGCCATTCCAGTCCCAAGTGACCGGGCTGGACTGGTTGTAGGCGTATCGGTAGGTTCCCCCGTGCGCGAGATGCCCGATGCAGGTTCCTGTGACATTGATGGTCCCCTGTATGTTGTCGTTAACGTCAAACCCCACCAGCACCGGGGTCACCTTCGTCGCGGCGCACCCGCTCGGCAAGGTATACGACACGGGCAGGGTCAGTGCTGATGCGGGGCCCGCGATCAGCGCAAGAGATAGCACCAATTTCCTCATGAAATAACCTCCTGAATTAAGAGCCAACGCTTCCATCATTCGTTGCCGCGAGGACGGTGTGACCGCTCAAATCATCAGCGGTCAGCGTGTATGCCCGCGAATTTTCTACTCTCCAAAATAACGCTTTGCAGTGCTTCTCGGCCCATGCTTGCAGCAGCGCATCCAACTCAACTTTCGCCTCTTCGGTAACCTCGGGCCAATCTTGGGCGCACTCCCCGTACTCGTCGTAAGCGCGCTCAGCAAACATCTCTACGATATCGTCGGCATCCACCAAGGTCTCGGGTGTCGCAGGTATGGCGTCAGCGACAAACACGTCTTGCCCAACCTTTAAGTAATCGTGGCTGTCGAGCAATTCACCCAGCGAATGCGCGTTGTAATTTTCGTCGTCGATGGACCAGCACTCACCTTTTGCTGGCCCGTCGCTGTTTGCTCTCTCAGCCATGTGCATACCCTGTTGCGGCGGCACCCATCGCCTCAACCAAGCGCGCGACCTCGCGCTCCAGCTCGACGATACGCGCGGCGCTCTCGTTCAACTCGCGATTCGTGCGAGCCTGCCATTGCGCCTTGGATATCGCCGCTGTGGATGCTGCTACAGCCACGTCGCGCTGAGCGATTGCCTGCTCGAACGCGCTCGTGAGTTCGGCAATCCTGGCGTCGCGCTGTTTCAGCTGCTCCTGAAGGTGGCAAACGGCCGCGGCCTTGCGGTCGATCGTGTCCATCAGATCCCGGTACACCCCGCTGCGGCGCATGTTCATAGGCGCAAATCCCTGACTGCGTCGACCAGCTCCCACAGGGAGCCGATCACGATGGCCAACTCGATCGAAATCACGACCAGCAGTAGGGGCGTGGCGCTCATGGCTGCCGCGGCCGCGCCGCCCAATGAGTCGGTTCACCCTGACCCCAGATCGGGCACCCGTCCCAATCGCAGAACAGCATTTCCTCGCTCTCCTCGAGCGGCCAGTTTCCGACGACCACAGTGTTCATCTTTGGGAAAAAAAGCAGGACGCAGGTGTCGCTCGGCACGGTGGTGATCGGCTGCCACTCAACAGTGCGCCCGGAAAGACGCTCGATCTCCTCGGCGCCAATGCGCAGCATCTCCACCAGCTCCGGGTGCGGTGTGCCCTCCATCAGGACGCTGGCTTCGCTGAGCTTCTGAGCGATTGGGTTCATAGCTGCTCCAATTTATTCATGATCGCGGTTTTGCCTTCACCACACCGCGCAGGTAGTGGCGCTTGGTGGTGGCAACATCGGTGTGACCCAGCCGATCGCGCGCCTCCTCGGGGGTCGCCGCGCCGTCGGCCGACACGGCCCGCAGGTCATGGAAGCTGAACCGCTCGCCGCCCGCCTGGACGATCTTCTTCATCAGGCGCTGCCAGATCGAGGAAAATCCGGTGGCGTTGTACGGCCGACCGTTGCGCTTCCTGATCAGGTACTCGCCGGGCACCTGCGGCACCAGAGCCTTCGCACGGGCGACGATCGCCTCGAGGTCCGGGCTCCACTCGATCAGCACCTCGGCGCCGGTCTTGGACTGTTTGAACAAGATCCCGCCGGCGGTCAGCTGTTCGCGCCGCAGGTTCAGGAGATCCCCGCGGCGCTGCCCGGTGCTGACCGCCAGGTCGATCGCGACGCGCATACGCTCGCCGGCGATGCTGCACAACTGCTCCACCTGGTCCATAGTCACGCGTCGGCGCTTGGCGGCCCGCGGCCCCAGGTCGAGGCTGCGGGCCGGGTTCCGGGTCGCGATGCCCCAGCGGATCGCCTTGGCGAACACGTGACCCAGCAGCTGCACCTCGTGGCGCGCGGCGGTCGGCACCGGCTGGTTGTTCTTGCCGCGGCGCGCGTCCTGGTAGGCGTAGCAGTGCTGCGCCGTCACGTTGTCCGGCAGCATGTGCCCGAACGCTTTGCGCAGGCGCCCGAGCGCAATGCCCTGATCCTCGCGCGTCTGTGCCGATCTCTTCAGCGGCAGCACCTCCGCGCGGTACCGGTCGATGACATCGCCGAGCGTGCGACCTTCCCACTGCGTGCCGATCAGGCCCGCATACCGGGTAAGAGCATCGGGCAGATCGCGGCCCAGGTGCACGGGCTTCCCCGCCTTCGGGTGGAAGTAGTACGCCCCATGCACCAAGTACATGCGGCGGGGTAGGTGCTTGTCGCGTTTACGCGGCCGTCCCATTGATCCCCCTGAAGTCTGGCTCCTGCCGGCGCGCGATGCTGCCGCCGACCATATGGCGATTGAACTCAGCCAGCGCCACCACCGGCTCGCCCAGCGCGTTGACCGTGAACTGCCACCGGTGACGCGTCAGCCAGCGCACCTGCGCGCTCGGGCGCGTCAGGCCGGTGATCCGTGCGATATCGGCGGCTGCGACGATCATGCTGCGACGGCTTCCTTGGCGTCCGCCAACCAGGCGCGCGCCTCTTCCACCTCGTCGGCCACTTCTTCAGGCTCGATGCTGCCGTCGGGTAGCCGATGACACTGCGCAAGAGCGTCGGTCTGGCGCTCAATCTCAAGGATGGACCAACGCAGCAGTTCGCGCGATTTCAACAGCGCCGCGGCAATTTGGCCCGGCTCCGACCGCAGGTAGTCCGGATGGCTCAGCCAGCGCAGGCGCTCGTCGGTAATCACGCACCCACCCAATCGGCGAACGCGCGGAACAGCTGCCGGGCCTCGTCGCGCGACAGGTTCACGTTGTCATCGCCCTGCTGCAGGCACAGCACGTCACGCTCAATGCGCGCCTCGACGCCGTACCCTGCCGCGATCGCCAGCTTGGGCACCGTGGCGACCAGCGACAAATCGGCCAAGGTCTTGGGGCGCGCCGCCACCGCCGTCCCTTTGCGGCCAGCGCGGCCGCAGTCGCAGGCCAGGCAAATCTTCTTCATGCGGCCCGACGGGTAACGCGCCATCTCGTCGGTCAAGACTGACCGGCCACACTGCAGGCAATCGCGCGTGTCAGCCATGGTGCACCCCTGCCCGGGCGAGCGCGATGCGCGCCGCGGTCATCGCCGGGTGATGGGTCAGCCGACTGCCGAGCTCGCGCTGGGCAAGCCCGTAGAGCGCCTGCAACGCCGGCAGGCAGTCATGGCAGGCCGCGATGTGATTCGCCAACGTCGCGGCATCTACGCCGTCCAGATCGCCGCTGTCGCACTCGACAACGGTCTGGCGATCTGTGACCACGTCCAGCCTCTGGGCCGTCCATGACTTGCGAAGCATTTCTTCGATCATGACCCCACCAATCCCAAGAGCGTTACCGAACAGACGTAAGAGCACGCGCAAACCCTACACTCCGTCGCCGGAACCCGTGCCTTTGATGCTTCAAGGCAAATCACGCGGCCGCCTCGCGACGCCGCTCGGGAGGCGGGCCGCCGTCGTACATCGAGGCGACAACCTTCAGCTTGCCCTTGGTCATCGCCTGCAACTTGTAGGCCGACAGTTCGGCGACCGTGTCGCCCCAGCGGCTCACCGCACTGCGGGAAATCCCGAGTTTTCTCGCGATTTCAGCCTTGGAACCGAAGAACTCAACAGCGGTACTCGTGAGCATGGAAACTATGTTAACCAAAGTTTGCATCACAATGCAAACTTTAGTTAACGGTGGTATTCCTGATATCACTAGGTGTTAACCTAAGTTCGCATATACTGCGGCCCAGAGTGAGCAGCGAAATGGCGACAGCGGCGCGTCCGCACGGTGCGGACAAGGCGAATATGAGCACCTTCGCAGAAAGGTTGCGGGAAGCGATCGCCGGGCGTTACAGCTACGCCCAGATCGGCGCCGCGTGCGGCGTGTCACGTACCGCCGTCAGCCGATGGGCCAACGGGAAGGTGACGCAGGTCCGGTCCCAGTACGCTTTCGCCGTCGCCGAGAAGTGCCAGGTCGATCCCCAGTGGCTGATTAGCGGCATCGGCACCAAGGAGCGATCCGGGGTTATGATCAACACCATGCGCCCCCAGCAAGCCGCGCTCCTGCGGGACTTTGAATCTATGCCGCCCGAGCTCCACGCGCCGGTGCGCGCCATCATCGAGGCGTTGGCGGAGCGGTCGAGCGTGCGCCGCAACGGGCCGAGAGGTGCGGAATGACCCTCAAAGTTGCATCGGTGGGCTGCATAGTTGCATTGTGCGGCTGCAGTTTGATGGGTCAGCCGGGTGCGGAATCCGATGGCGACATGGCGCTGGCCGGCCGCGCGCGCGACGAATTGCGCGCCTGCGCGGTGGCCTACGCCTCGTCGCACGATACTCGACGGCTCACCGGCTTTGAGGTCGCACAGGCGTCGGTTGGGGCATGCAGCCAGTATGCCAACCAGGTAGAGCGCTACACGATTGCTGCAGCGGCCGACCGCAGTCGGCGCGCTCCAGGCTCCATCGACCCTTACGTGGTCGGCACGCAGGCCCGTGAACTCGCCGAGCAAGGCGCGCGGGACGCCGTGCTGCAGGCGATTGCCGACCGAGGCTAGAGCCGCCCTACCTCGGTAATGATGCGCCCGTCGCGCTCCCGGTACTGGCGCTGCATGACGCGCGCCTCGGCGTCCGGCATGAACCGGAACTCCACGTCATCGGGGTGCCCCTCGGCGTACAGCACGAGGTTGATCGGCACGGCCGCCCGGTCCGCCTGGGTGAGTGTCACACCGTCCCGCGCCCGCATCCAGCACAGCACCACCGCGAACTTCTGCCACCGCCCCTCGAGGTGCGACACGCCGGCCTTGGGCTGGCCGTGCTTCAGCAGTCGCTCCTTGAGCAACTGCGCCTCGTTAAGCGACATCCATCGCAGGGTAATCGACTCGGCCGTGCGGTCTTCGATCATGACGCGATCGGCCGGCAGCGCGGCCAGGTCCTTACGGCTCATGACGAACCCCTCGGGCGCCACGCGCCAGGCGAGGGTATGGGCGATCACGTACCAGTCCCAATCCAGCTCTTTCACGGATTGGCCTCCAGGAACGCCAGCGCGGCGCGCAGGCGAGCGATGTCGGCCGCCTTGGCCTTGGCGCCGTGGTCTTTCTCAAACAAGTCGCAGAACCACAGGATGGCCACGGCCCACCAATGCGGGCTGCCGGTCTCAACCAGCTTCTGGCAGTAAGAGCTGATGGTGATACCGACGCGACTGGGCTCGAACACCGATGCCACGAACAGGTCGACGAACATCAGGATCTTGGCGCCGTACCCCTCGCCGGGCGTGCGGATCAGCGCGATCAGGCAGTACAGCGCAAAGAGCCCCCAGAAGTAATTCACGCCTGATCCTTCAACGCCGCCGTCATGGCGTCCGTTTTCTTGTCACTACCCACCGAGCTGCCGAAATAGTAGCTCATGACGGACTTCAGCTCGCCGAACGCGTAGCCGATGATCACGCCCACCTGGCCGGCGATCGCCGGGTCCTTGGTGACGTTGCCGGTGACGACCGCGGCGCCCAGCGACACGCAGGCGCCTACCGTCACCCAGGCGAGGCTCGCCGGCGTCCAGTCCCGCAGCGTCATCTCGCGCTTGCGCGCGGAATCCTTGTCCGCGTACACCAGGGCATCTTCCTGCACGCCGAGGTCGGCCATGTGCTGCTTGAACCCGATCTCCGCCTGGTGGATGGCCAGCATGGTCTGCGGATCGCCGCCGAGCACGGCCTGCTCGATTTCGGCCACGGTGGCCGGTACCTTCGCGCCGCTGGCGTCCGGCTTGCCGAGCTCCTTGGCCAGGAACACGCCGGCGGTGGTCCCCAGCGGGCCAGCCAGCGCCGTGCCGAGTAGCGGCGCGACGGTGGCGATGATTGACTTGACGTTGTCCGAGAAATTGCTCACGTGAAGGCCTCCACAGCAGTCAGTGTGGCGCGGCGAATCCAGCCGCGGCCGAACGCCGAAAACCCCGCGTCGCGGGTGTAATCGACGATGGTGGCGGCCATGTAATCGGCCACCAGGTCTTTCGGATTCTGCTTCAGCACGGCGGCCAAGGTGACGGGCCCGAAATCACCGTCGGGGCGCAACTGCAGGGAGCTTTGCAGCGCCTGCACGGCGCGCGCCGGCCCTTGGTTAACGGCCTGCTTGAACAAGCACGAAGCGATCGCGGCGGGCAGCTCGTCGCCGCGCACCGCGTCCCAGAACTCCGCCTTGTAGGGTGCCGCGACGAGGTCGGGCGTCAGCTCGTCCACGGTGGCTGGCAAGCCGGGGTACTTGGCGCGCCAAGCGTCCAGCGTGCGCTGCGTGACGCCGAGGTTGGTGCGCCCGCCGGGATCCGCCGGGTTGTCGACCAGGCCGTCCTCAAGGACCAGCAGCTCGACCAGCGCTTTCGAGAACGCGGTCACGGCCGACGATCTTCCCGGTCCAGCATGCGGTCGTAGATCCGCTGCAGGGACTCGCGGGTCTCGCGGTGCGCCTTTTCGTTGGCGTCCTTCATGTCGTCCATTTTCTCGCCCAGGTGGGTCACGGACTCGATCGACGCCTTGGAGGCGATGTCCGCGTCGATCCGCTCGATGCTGCGATTCAGCAACCACACAAAGACCCCCATAATCGCGCTGACCACGAGGAACAGGATGTGAATGACGCTATCGTCGACAATCGAATCGGAAACACCTTGCACCACCTCTCTCCTTGACTGCCCGCGGCCGGGCGTTATTAGCCGGCCTGCTGGATAGACGCGTAACTGCCGGGCAGGATCGAGCACGCAACACCGGGGGTCGCCGGACCGAACGCAAAGGCCAGGGTGCCGGCGCCGGAAGCAATCACGCTACCCTTGACAAGCACGAACTGCGTGGCGGTGCTGGTGTTGCCGGCAGCCACGATCACCGTTGCCGTGGCGGGGTTGCCCACCACCGGAAAGATCGAGTTCGACACCTGACCGGTGCTGCTTGCCTGCCCATAGCAACCGAGCGCGACGCCACCGCCGCCGGTAAAGGCGCCGCTGTAGTTCACGCTGCACTCGAATCCGCCCATGGCGCCAGGCTGGAAACCAACGAGGATCTCGAAAATATAACTGCCCGCCGCGGCGATGTTCACGCTCAGTTGCGCGACGTTCGCGATGGCTCTCTGTGACAGCAGCTGCGTGACCACGGTTGAAGCGGACACCAGACCGGGACCGCCGCTTGAGGAGCTCGCTGGCGCCAGCAGCACGGCGTTGCCCTGCGTGTCGAACGCTAGGTAATCACCGGCGCGCGACGCGTACCCGGGCAGCAAGCTGGTGAGCACCGGATCGCCGTCCGGGAAGCGCAGGCATCGGTTCAGCTGGTCCTGCAAACGCAGCACCATCTGGGTCAGCCGGTCGATGTTGGCCTGCAGCGCGGCGCTCGGGAACGCCTGGCCCTGGTTGTAAATCGTGTTCTGGGTCTGGGTCGGGTTCAGGATGATCTGCAGCGTGGCGCCGGCGGGCCAGGGCGCGGCATCGGTGCAGGTCAGGGTCCAGTCGGGAGGCACCAGGGAGCCGGAGGTCGCCATGGTGTAATCCGAGTTCAGGGTCAGCATGAGCTCGGCGCCGGCGACCGTCGTCAGCACCACGTCGAAGTCGGTGGCGTAGTACGCCTGAATCGCCACCGGGAACACTGTGGTGACGCCGTCACAGGTGTATTGCACCCGGGTCGTCGTGGACGGTACCGTCATTCCGTGCTCCCCTTGGGCGCGTCAGGCGGCAGGCCCATGGCGTCGCCGATCTCGCCTTCGAGAGCGTTGACGCCGCGGCGCAGGTACCACACCTGGTTGGCGGGTAGCAGGCGGCGGATACGATGCAGATCGCCCCGCGAGAATCGCTGCTTGCTGTCCGGGTTGTGCATGATCTGCCCTCTGATTTTCGCCGGTAATCGCAGGTCCCAGACATCCGCGGCGGTACCGGCAACAGGACCGCCGAGGGTTTCCCAGGTCTGCCGATCGCCCCAGCGGCTGAAGTTATTCGCCCCCATCGCCCACAGCGCGGGGTAGAAAAACTCGCCCGTCCAGCCCAGCAGGTTCGACTTGTCGAGCACCTCGAGCGAGAATCGCGCGGGGTCTTTCTCGACCGGTTGACCGGACAAGGCTTGCTTGGCTAGATACGTCAGACTGCCGGCACCAATCAAGGTGGCGAGTCCCATGTAGGCGCGCGCATCCCCTAGAGCCAGCCCCTGCGCAATGGGGATCAGGATTTTGCGGATCGCCACCGCGCCAAAGCTCTTGAACTGAAAGATCGCCTTGCCGATCTCGCTCGAGGTCCACAGCGGGGTATCGCCGGCAGACGGGTGCAGCGTCGCGGCATCCGCCGCCATGGCGGTCGCGGTGTCCACGAGCTCGGCCGCGCCGCGGTCGTGCCACAGGTCGGTCTGACCCAGGCGGATGCCGTTGACGGTGTTGCCGTACTCGCGGAACTGCTCCCCGATGCGCTGCAGGTCCAGGTACCCGATGCCCATGGCATTGAAGCGTGCGATCTCGGTGTTGGAGAGGTCCAGGCTGCCGCGCTTGTTTAGGTCGAGCTCCTTGGCCTGCAGCACGCGCTCCGCGGCGGCGAGGATCTCATCATGCGCCGCGGTGCCGGACCAGGCCTTGGTCGTCGCGATCAGCGGGGTCTCAAGGGTGGCGATCGTGAACGCGCGCATGCCGCGGTTCAGCGCTTTCTGGTACCCGTAGGAAGATTCGATGCCGAACTCCCCTAGCTGCGCGGCGGTGCTGTTGTGGATCATGTCGAGCGCCGCGCCCAGGCGGTGCACGTTGTCGACCGACAGGCGCCGGGCGTCGGCGGATCCCAGCATCCGCGCCGCGGTGGCCATCGTGCCGCCGAGGCCTCGGCGCATCACGACATTGGCGATGTCGGGCAGGTGAGAGAAGGTCGCGGTACCCAGCATGCGGAAACCGTTCAGGGAGCGGATGGCGCGGCCCGCGCGTACCGCCCAATGGCTGGGGTCGGAGGCGGCCCCGAACCGGCCATAGAGCCGGTCGCGGATCGCCACCAGGTCCCGCATGTCGCGGTTCAGGCGCTGGTCGAGCTGGTCAGCGGTGTGGTTGTCGTTGGCCACCAGCGCCCGCTGCTTGAGGATCTTGTATTCATCCGTGAGGTCGAGCGCCAGCTGCTTCAGGTTCCGGTCGTCCCCGGGGAACGCCTTCATGATCTCGACTTGCGGGGCGAGGCTCTTGGTGTAGGCGTGCGTCAGGGTGTCGATATCGTTCACCAGGAACTTCTCAAGCTTCTCGTCGGGTAGCAGCAGCTGGCGTTCTTTGACCCGGCCGGAGTCCCCGATGCGATCGAACGCGCGCTCGTTGGTGTCCAAGAGCCCGAGCTCGCTGCCCTTGATGTTCATGGTCACGCGGTGCGCGACATCAGAGGCCTCGGCGGCTTCCAGGCCGTCGTGGTTCATGAAGTGATCGACCAGGATGTCGTGCCATTCGCGCGGGTTGGCGTTGATTTTGGCCCGGTCGTACTGGCGCATGAGATAGCTCTGCGCGGTGCCGCCGAGCATGTCCTCCTTGGCCGGCAGGAGCCCCAGCTTCTGGGCTTCGACCTTCAGCGGGTCGAAGACCATCTTGCGGGTCATCTGCGCGGCCTGCTCGATCTCCGGGGTCTCGTGGATGTCGCCGCGGCGCATGGCGGCGGATACTTCCTCGTTGAACGCGTGCTTATCCAGACGGCCGCGGGCCACCTCGAGGTCGCCGAGCGGCCGGGCGCGGTACTGCCGATACAGCTGGTCGCGCAGGTTCCAGGCGGTGTACCAGTTGCCTTCGTAGCGCTTCAGCTTCGCCTCGACGCTGACCGGGGTCGGTACGCCATGGGAATTGCCGGCGGTGGGCAGGTTCTTGGCCAGCAGCTCGGGGGTCTCCAGCAGGATCTGCGATGCGCGGCGCATGGTCAGGAACGGGGAGCGCAGCGCGCGCGAGCCCGGGGCAAACCACCCCGTGAGCCGGCCCAACGCGGACCCGACGCGGGTGGCGTAGGTGTTGGCTTTCAGATCATCGGCGCGCACGTCGCGCGCGGTGGCGCCGGCAATCGAGTCGGCGGGCGCGGCATACAGCGGCGTGCGCTTTGGGGCAGGGTGCTCCAGGGCGGCGATGCGCGCCTCAAACTGCGCGCGGTCTTCGGGCGGCAGGCGGGCCAGCTGCTCGTGCAGATCGTCACGAAGGCTGCGCGGCGACTGGTTGAACAGGTCGCCCTGCCGGCGCGCCGCGGAGAACAGATCGTTGGGGTCGCCGGTCTCGAGCGACTCTTGGCCGGTGTTCCTGGCTACGTCCCGGCGCCGGGTCTCGTCGGCGAGTCGCTGGGCGCTGCCGGTGCGGTCGCCAAGGAGATCGGGCTCGTCGCCGGCGGCGGCAGGAACGCGTTCAGCAGGTTTGCGGGGGGCTTGATTGAGCCGTCCACCTGCGTCTGCCTGGCCGTCAGGTCCGGCGGCGGATCCCCGCTCTGGACCGATCCCAAGCGGTTCAAGACGCTGCGGGATGCTGCGGCCAATTTTTGCGTCCTCGTCATTGGCATGTAGCGCGCTCCTTACGGCCTCCAGATACCCGGCCTCATCGTCCGCGAACCGGATGGCCAGGTCCTCGACCAAGTCCTCGTCGATCGCGCGCAGGCGGGCCACCATGGCCACGTGCGCGGCATCCCGCGGGCTGGTGGCATCCAGCTCGTGGTGCATCAGCTCCTGATCTTGCGGCAGGTAGGCCTCGCTGGCAACCCGCTGGTCATGCACCTCGATCATGAAGTCGATCGTGCGCTGCTGCAGCTCGCCGAGTTTCTTGCCCTCCAGCGCCTTCTGCACGGCCGCCTTGACCGCCTCCTCGTTCAGCGATCGGTCGCCGTTGGGCCCGCCGCCGGGCCGGTCGGCCCACCATTCGGAGTTGCCGATCCAGCTGGTGCGGCTGATCTCGAACTCGTTGCCGCGGCCGCCGTCGAGCTCCTTGCGAATCATCTGGCCGCCTACCTGAGCCCAGCCGGTCTCGCGCTCGGCCATGTTGCGCAGCGCGTCGCGCAGCTCGTCGTCCGCGGCCAGGCGCTTCATGGTCGGCGTGGTGGCGGCGTTGATGCGCTCCTGGCGCGCGGCGCGGATCTCGGTCTCATCCGCCAGCAACCGGTCCATGACTTCGCGCACGCCCGGGGCGTGGGGATTGAAGACGCTCAGCGACCGATAGGCCTCAGTCAGCCAGGTGCGGAACTTCTCGAAGATGGTCTGCAGGCGGGTGGACGGTGCGCGGCCCTCTTTCAGGTACTGCTCGAAAGCGGTGGCGAATTGCTCGTGGAACGGGCGCTGCTCTTCGACCGACATGCCGGTCCAGGACTCGGCACCCATCAGGTCGTTGCGGATGCCGAACCAGTCCATAAGGTGCGCGAAGTCCTCGCGGATCGACAGCGGCGCGCCATCCTGCGCGGCCAGCTGGCCCATGACGTTCAGGAAATGATGCCCGGCCTCGTGCAGGAACGTGGACACGTCGGCGGTGGGCAGCAAGGTGATTGAATGTTCCGCCGGGTCATAGGTGCCGCGCGATTCCTGCTTGAATTTGCCTCCTACGTCTGCGTCGATACCCTGATCGCGCCATGACGCGCCGGTCTTGGTGTCGATGACATCGAGCACCCGGCCTTCCATGGAACGGATGTATTTGGCCAGGTTTTTGATCGACGCCTCGCGCAGCGTCCCATTGTTGGCCACCACCACGCGGTTGGCGTTGCTGACCGACAGCACGCGATGCATCTCGTCGAGCTTGCCGGTGTCGCGCAGCTTTGCGATGTCCGCATCCTGCACGGGTACAAAGCCCACGGGGGTGTGCCGATTGTCCAGCAGCACCAGACCGCTCTCGTTGCCGGCAATGGCCGCCGCAGCCCTGCGCGCATCGTTGCTGTCGCGCACGGCCGGACCCAGCGCGCCGTGCTCGGTGAACTGACGCTCAACGACAGGGACGGAGGCGGGACGCTCGACGGGGCTGGTGACACCGGTGCTGCGATCGCCTTCGTGGGTGACGTGCTCCCACGGCCGGCCCTCAGTCTTGGCGCCGCCGCCGACAGCCAGGATGCCGCGCGGCTTGATGCGGCTGCCTTCGAACAGGTCGGCGAGCACGCGGTTGATGTTCTCGTCGGCCAGCGACAGGTCGGAGAAACCGCTGGGGTGGTTGTGGCCGAACCAGATGTTCGCGGCGTCATTGATGCGAAACGCCTCGGCCGCCACTTGGGACGGGTAGACGCTGGCAGCGTCGAGGGTGCCGGTGGAGCTCCCGACGATGGCCAGTGGCCTGCCGTCTTTGTCGGTGACCAAGGCGTCGAAGCGCTCCTTGGCGCCCTTGGCCAGTGTCTGAAACGCCGTTGCCGCTTCGGCGGGCGTGGTGACGCGATCGACGCCTAGCTGGCGCTCGGAGTCCTTGACGATCTCGGTGCGGCGGGCGTAGCGGCCCGGGGCGTCGTCGCGCGATAGCGGGCCGGCGGGCTGTACGTTCCCACCCGGCTCGGTGCTGCCGGCCGGCTCAGTCCCTCGTTCCGGGGTGCGGGGTAGTTTTTCACCGAACAGGTCCAGTGTGTACGGAGTGCCAATTGTACTCCGCTTTGGCTCTTGGGACAGAGATTCGCGCACACCCTGCAGCGCGGCCTCCGCCTGAGTGACGCGCAGCGGGAACCGGCTGTAGAGCTCGTCGGCGGTGATGCCGAGGCGCTTGGCCTGGGTGCCGTAGAAATCGCCGACGATCGCGGCGTACGCGCGCACCTGCTTATCGTCAAATCGCTGCAGCGCGCGCAGCTGGTTGAACACCTGCGCCTCGACGCGCGGGGCGGATGAAATCATGCCGGCGTACCGGTCGATTGACGGGTGGTTCACCTGGTCGGGGTGGAACGACACATAGTGGGTCGGGCCGCCGAGGTGGGAGCTGTCGATGACCAGGCCATCGTGCCCGCGGGCGATCTGCTCGGTCGCCCAGGCGCGCGCCTCTTTGACGGTGGCGAACTTTGGCAGCTGCTCGCTGGTGAGCTCAAGAGGGCGCTGCAAGTGCAGCCGCGCGGCGCCTTCCGCGCCTTCGCCAGCGTGCGCCTCGAAGATGTTGCCGAGGCCTTCTAAGGGGGTTCCTCGGACGGCGGCCGGGCGGACGGCGAACGGTTGGCCTGCTCGGCCTCTTGCTGCTTCAGCTGGGCGTGCTGCGCCTGCAGCATCTGCACCAGGAACTGGTTTTCGGGGTTCTCCTGCACGAGGTTCTGCAGCTCCTTCGGCGGCTGGTACGTCGGGTCGTAGGCTCGGCTCAGCGGGTGCAGCATTGGCTTCTCCACGTGGAACGACTTCAGGTTCGGCCGGCGGCGGCTTGATGCCGCGGAAGCGCTCAAGCTCGGCGCGGCTGGTGGCGGCCCGCTCGAGGCGCGCCTGGTCGGCCAGCGCATCATCGAGCGCCGCCTGCGCTTTGGCCGCCGCCGCCTTCAGCGGTTCGAGCTGTTCATCGACGGCCTGCGTGGCGCGCTCTTGAAGCACGTCGGGCAGCTTCTCCCCGTGCTCGGCCTCCAGCTGCGCGCGCGTGCCCTCGCCGGCTTGCAGGCGCTCGATCTCCGCCTCGATCGCCTTCTGCCTTGCCTCTGGGTCGAGGGAGTCCTGCGCCTGCCGTAGCTCTTCCTGCGCGGTCTGGACGCGGGTCTCGACCTCCTTGGGGTCCAGCCCTTCGGCGGCCCCTGCATGCTCGCCGGCGGCGCGCTCCAGCGCCTCGCCGTGCGCGGCCAGGCGCTCTTTCAGGTCGCGGGCGATTTTCTCGGCGGTGTCGCCCGGTCCGCCTGGCCCGCCGAAGTTTTCGTCAATCCTGGTGGACAGCTCGCGCTCAAGGGCGGCCCTCAGCCGTTCATACTCGGCGAGCGGCACCTTGGGCTTCATGGCGGCGCCCAGGATGCCGCCCAGCAGCGCCGAGGCGCCCACGTTGGCCACCGATTCGAGGCCGTAGGTGTGGGTGGGATCCAGCCCGTGGTTCAGTGCTTCCTGCGCGGCGCCGGCGCCGGCCGCGGCGATCGCCTGGCGCACGGCATTGGCCAGGCGCGCCTCCGCCAGCGGCGTCGCCATCAGCGCGATGTTCGTGGGGTCGAGCGCCTGCAGCGGCAGCTGAATCAGCCCGGTGTAGCCGCTCGAACCGATGATGCGCTGGTCGGCCAGCTTTTGGTCGATCTGCGCCTTCTTGTAGGCCACCTCTTCCGGGGTGTGCAGGTTCACGAACTGGTTGGCGTATTGCTCGTACCCTTCCGGAATCACGCCATCCTTCAGGGCCGGGTCATCCGCGTTCGGGATCAGCGGCGCGTTGTAGGCGCTCTTGAGCGCGATGTTGCTGGTGGCCTGCCCCCAGCTGGTTTCGCGCATCTGCGCGGCCCAGTAGTCGAGCGCGGAGTACTTCGGCCCGTCGGCGCCGGTGCCGCTTGCCGTGTCCTGCATGGGCTGCGGCGGCAGCGCGCCCGACGTGGGGCTGGTCGGCGCGAATTGCAAGTTGTCGGCGTCGGTGGCGCTCGTGAACGGCACTACTTGCCCCAGCGCGAATCTTGGATGTGCTGCAGGGTCGCCGCGCGATCGGCCGATGCCTTGGCCACCGCGGCCGCATCGCGCTTCGCCGCCTCGCTGCGGGCCGCCGCGGACAGCGTCTGCAGGTCGGTGTTGGTCAGCGGCAGGTCGTAGGTCAGCGGCTGGTTGCGCTCATTCCTCAGGTCCTCGAGGTGCCCGTCGTTGTGCTCGTCGTAGAACACGCCAAAGCGCCGCCCGCCGGTCAGCTCGGTCGCCGGGATGGGCTTCAGCTTGATCTTGTCGGGGTCGGGCTTGAAGGTTTCGAGCTCGTTCTTCTCGTCGTTCCACCGCTTGATGGTGTAGGGCTCGATCCCGTCCGCGCCCTGCACGTGCTTGGCGATGTCGTCGCGGATCAGCTGCGGGGTGATGATGGGATTGCCGTCCTTGTCCTTCACGTCCGACCACATGCGCTCGGGTGGCATGTGCCAGATCTCCGGGGTCCCGTTGACGGTGGTGATGCCCCACGCGCGCCCGAGGCTGGCCGCGGCCGCTTTCTCGGCGCCGGCGATGTCCCCGCCGTTGCGCTCCCAGATCGCGCGCACGTTCTTGCCGTAGGCGGCCGTCATCTCCGGCGGGATCACGTCGGGCACGGAACGATTGGGAATGATCCCCAAGACCATGTTATGGCCCTGAAGCTGCGGCACGTCGTGCAGCTGCTGGCGCAGCTCCTGCTCGAGCGCGCCTTGGTTGGGTCCGAAGGGGCGCGCGAACGCGAACTGGCGGTTGAGGAGTTTCTGCCGTTCCGGGGTCTGTTCTTCATTGGCGCGCACGGTCTGCAGCGCCGAGGCGGGGTCTATGCCGCCGTTCTTGGTCAGGTCGAGGTAAGCATCCGCCATCTGGCCGAGGCGCTCGTGGTCTTCGAGGTACTGGAACGCGCGGGGGCTCGCGTCGCGCAGGCGCGAGACCGCGCCGGCGGCCGCCGCAAACTGCTGGGGGTCTTGGGACGCCACGAGCACTGAGCGGATCGCCACCGCTGCGGTGTCCGGGATCGCGCCCTTGGTGGCGATGTGCGCGGCCAAGTTGATGCCGTCGTTGGAGAGCGGCTCGATCTTGTTCTGGTCGAGGAGGCGCTGATAGCCGAGGTCGGCCGATTTCTTGGAATCCGGGTCCTTCGGGTCGAAGTACCGCCTCCCATCCATCACGTCTTGGAAGTCCTGCAGGTGCGTGTCCGAATCCACCTGCTTCGCCGCAGCGCGCGCGTGCTCGCCCAGCCAGGCGCCGGCCTGCTCGCCGGACACCGCGACCCTGTTGTGCAGCTCCGCCACCGTGGCGTCAAAGTCGGGCCGGAACTGCCCGCTGGCCAGCTGCTGGCGGACGCTGGTCAGCTGCGCGTCGTAGCGGGTCTGGTTCTCCTCGATCAGGGTCGCGCGCTGCCGGTGGGCTTCCTGAATCGCTTTTTCCTTGATGTCGTTGTCCCAGGGCGTCCGGTCGATCGCCGCGAAGGCCTGCGCGCCGGCGGCGGGCCCGCCCATGCGCAGCGCCGAGGTCACGCCGCCGGCCAGCTGGTTCGCGATGCCGGTGGCAGCCTGCTGCAACAGCTGCGCGCGCATCTGCGGATCGCGCACCCGCGAGAGCACGGGGTCTTGGGTGCTGTCGGCCTTCAGCTCCCGATAGACATGCACCGGGTCCTTGTCGAGGAGCCCCTGCGCGGCGGCGCCGGTCAGCAGCTGATCAGTGCGGCGCAGGTATTGCAGCTTCGCCGACGGGTCGCCATCGAACCGGGTCTGGATCTGGTCGTTCAGGGTGGAGCCGATCGAATCGGCGAGCTCGGGGTGCGCGCGCACGACGCCGAGCTGCGCCTGCAGGTTCTGTTCGATCGAGTCGGCCTGGCTGGCCTTGCGCTGCGTCGCCTCCCAGCCGAGCACATGCTCGGTGAGTGCGCGGCGCATGTCGCCGAGGCCCTTGTTGATGATCGTGCCGGCCAGGGGGTTCGAGGAGGCGGTCGAAGAGAGTTTCTGCGCGTCCTGGTCGTACTGCTGCGCCCAGCGCTCGGTGAAGTTGCCCGGGTCGCCGGCGGGCGCGGCGGCCTTCATCTGCTCAAGCTTCTGCGCCTGCGCGACGCGAAAGTCGGCCAGCGTATTCCCCGCCCAGGTGGCGGTATCCGCGGCCATCTTTTTCTGCAGCACGTCGCCGATCTGCCCGACACCCTGCGCGATGTCAGGCCCGCCGCGATCCTCGGGTGTGAGCTTGCGCGGCAAGTCCTCGGGCTGGACTTGCGGGCGGTAGATGTCCTCGCCGGGATCGCCGCGGGCCATGGCTCAACCGAACCCTTGCGCCAGGGTGTAGCTGCTCGAATTGGCGGCCAGGAGCTTGCCGGCGGCGGTCGTCAGCCCGTTGCCGAACGCCTGGTTGCCGGCGGCCGTGTCGAGCCCGGACTGGATGCCGTATCCGTACCCGGTGATCGCGCCGCGGTAACGGGTGTTCAGGGCGTCCATCTCCTGATTGATCGCGGACTGGTCAAGAGCACGCTCGGAGCTGCCGCCGTAGCCGGCGCCAGAGGCGCCGAACGCGGCCAGCTGGGCGCCGAGTGCCTGCCGGGAGTTGCGCCGGACCTGACCCTCCTGCGCGTTGGCCTGATCAATCGACAGCCGGCCTTCGTTGGCCATGATCCCGGCGTTGGTCTGCTCCTGGTTCCGGCTGCGGATGCCCTGAGCGACGCTGGCGGCGGCGGCCAGGTAGCTCATGGGCTCACCCGGGCATAGCGCAGGTGGGTCGAACCGTCAGGACCGAACGCGCGCATGCGCCCCTCAAGCTCGAACCTGAGGAGTTCCAGCCAGCGGCACCCGGGCTCGAAACCTTCCAGCACCGTGGCCTCCAGGCGGCGCACGGTCTGCATCTCAAGAAACCGTTGCACGGCGCGATGCAGGTACAGCATCGAGCGACCGGCGTCCTGCGCGAGCACCGCCCAGAGCATGCCGCTGTGAGGAAACAGGGAGACCATGCCAGCACACGCCACGATGTCGCTACCCTTCCAGAGAGTGAAGGCGGGACCCGCCGATCCGACGACGCTCGCATATTGGCCGGGCACAATCGACAGCTCACCGACTTGGGCGGCCTGCACCCCTTGGGCCTGCAGGATGTCCATGTGAAACGCGCGGAAAGGCTCCAGGCGCACTACTGCGGCTCCTCGACCTTGTACGAGGGGTATAGCCCAACGACCGTGGTGGGAAGCGGGGCGTTCTGCTGCAGCAGCACGTAGTAATCGCGCGCGTCCTGGTCGGAGTTCGGCTGATGCGGAAAGCTGATCGGGAAGTCGCCCGATTGAAGCGGCGGAGGCGAATCGAGCGGGGTGCTAGGGTAGTTGTACTGGATCGTTTCAAGGTTCTGCACGTTCTGCTGCAAAAGCCCCAGCGGGTCCTGATAGATGCCCGTGGTCACGTTCTGGTTGGACAGCTGGCCCACTTGGGCGCCGCCGGAGTCGACCAGGCGCAGCACCAGATTGGCGCCCTGCTTTACCTTGCCCTGTGCGGTACCGACATCGGCGCCGCCTTCGAAGCGCATCGGGACGAGGTTGCCCTGGTAGGGAAACCCGAGGGTGACGACCGCATAGGTGCCCGGCAGGGTGAGTGTTCCGGTGCCGGAGACGACCTGCTGCGCCAGCACGTTGCCATCTGCCAAAATCGAGACCGTCTGGTTCCACAGCACCGACGGGATGCCGGTGATCGTGGTGTTGCCGGACTGCTGGCTGCCGTGGGTGGCGGTGCCGCCCGAGATGTACTCGAAAGTGCCAATGTTGCCCCATTGGGCATTGATCGCGCTGAACTGGGTAGCGGTGGCCGATTCGATATACCAGTTGATATTCGCGTTGAACGTGCCGCTCGAGGCGATGCCGGAGACGGTCACGACCTCCCCGGCTGAAAAGGTGTTGTTCGCGGTGGCGATCAGCGTCTGGCCGGTCTCGGCGAAGAGCACCGTTGCGGCGGTGATGTTGGCGGAAGCGGGCGCCTGGTACTGCACGCCGGCGTCGACATACCAGCAGGACGCCTGCGGGTCGCCGGTGTAGCCGGCCTGCGGCCCTTCAAAGTGCTTGACTAGGTACTCGACCGTGCGGGTTGTGGCACCGTTCACGAGGCGCAGCACCGTCATCCACAGCTCATCGCGCAGCCCGTCCGGCGCCGGGATCACGCAGATCGACTCGACGATGCCGTTGCCGCCGATGTTGTGGCGCGCCCAGCCGGTGACGTTGTCCTCGCGGTTGAAGGTGTACGAGAGCAGTGCCCCGTCGGATCGCACGCACCAGAGGATCTCGAAGGGCTCCTGCTGCATGGCGATCTGGGTGATGCCGCCGATGCTGATGTGGTACGAGTACTTCGACTGGTCGGTGCTGTCGTAGCGGTTCAGGTAGAAGTTATAGTCCGCCGCCATCACTTTGCGGCCGGCCCGTTGCACGTACAGGAGCGTGGTGCCGACGAGCTCGGGCCGCAGCGAACGTACGCGCCATTGCGATTGCCGCAGCACCTCGATGTTGGCCGGGCCCAGCGGGGTGCTTGAGTAGTTGGCGGAATCCAGCCCGTACTCGCCGCCTTGGGCGCCGATGATCAGGATCTGCGCGGCGGACAGCCAGCCGATGTTCGAGCAATCGCCGCCCGACACCAGCACGTTGATCGCGGCGTCGGTCGTCACCTGCCCGTTGAAGTCCTGGGCGTGGCTGGTGTAGAGCCCCGGCACGGATCCGAAAATGTTGAGCTTGCCGGCCCAGAACAACCGGTCCTTGAAGATATCCACCGCTCGCGGCCACTCGGTGGAATTCGACCAAGCCCCCAGCTGCCATTCGGTCGAGTAGTTGCCATACACGGTACCGCCCGAGGTGTATCCGCTGAAAGTGCGCGAATCGGTGCCGACAAGGGTTGCGCTGCCGCCCGCGGCGGTGCCGTTGGTGTAGACGTTGTTATTCAGCTGCGTCATGCCGATGACGCCCGTGACGAACAGCGACTCGCCGGTCGTGAAGGCATTGGCGGCGGTCAGCACGCAAGGGTTGGCGGCCGTGGCGCCCGTGATCGCGGCGCTGCTGCCGACGCAATTGGCCGGGAACTGCAGCAGCACGTTCGCCGTCACGCTGCCGGAATTGGTGAACCCGGTGATCTGCGCGATGCCGTAGCCCGAGTCGGTGTAAAGCCAGCGCACGCCACCGGGACCATCCAGCACCGCGCCGGAGGTGTGCACTGGGGGCGATGCGCCGGTCGTCGCGGCGTTCAGCGCGACGTAGTTGTTTCCATTGTTGCTGCAGGTCGCGCCCACTGCGAACGCCACCTGTGTCGCCCAGGGTGTGACGTTGTACGTCTGGGACGCGATGCGCACGAGGCGTCCGACATCGGTCGCCGCGAAGGGCGGCGCGAAACCCACGGCGGTGATCGTGATGCTGTTGCCGCTGACCGCCGAGACGGCGAGCGCGGTCTTCAGGCCCGCCACCAACGGCACAGGACTCAGGAACGGCCCGTCGGTCGGCGCGTATCGCGCAAACACCCAGGCGGGCGGGGCATTGCCGAGGCGCGTCAGGGTGTACGGGGGATACCCGATGGCGGTGACGGCATTGGCAGCGCCGCCGGCGATGTAGAGCACGTCGCCGGATTGCTTGATCTGCAGCGTGAACTGGCCGAGCGAGTCGACGAGGTCGGCGGCGGCGTACGGGGAGGGGATCTCGTAGATCGCCGTGGTGGTGCTGCCGTTATAGGCCACCATCGGGTACCAGTAGGCGGTATTGGTCGGGGCGTTGCCTAAGCTGATGGCGGTGCAGTAATACTGGGCGCCGTCGAACAGCACGCTCGAGCCCGGGATGTAGACTTGCAGGTTGCTGTACGCCGGCGGGCTGACCGAAAGCAGGGGCCCGTGGTTGGTGTAGAACCGGACGTACCCATCGCCGAATTCCAGCACAAAGGCCTGCGCCTGGGAAAACTCAAAGCGGACGAGGAACGCCCGGTACCCGTAGCTCTTGACCTGCTGCACATAGCAGGTGCCGGGCCGGAACATCGAGGGGCCCTGCTTCAGGGGCAGGAAATTCTGCTGAATGTGCGCAGCGATGGCGTACTTCTCGACATCGGTGCGCCCCTCCATCTGGGGTGAGAACTCGCCGGCGTTGAACGCGGCGATCGCCGGCGACGCGCGACCCACTACTGCATCCTCGAAAGGATCCAGGTGTCATCGGCGGGGAACTGCGGGGTGTTGACGAGCGCGTTGCTGGCGACCGCGTTTGAGCGGGCGTCTTCCTTGCGCTGCTTCGCCGCTTCCTGCTTGGCGTCGGACCCAGTCAACCGCTCGCAGTTGATCCAGGCAAGCTCGGCGCCCAGGTACATGACAAACCACGGATCGAACATCGTGGTGTCGGTCATGTCGGCGACGTACTGCAGCGACAGCGGCGATCCGTAGTCGCAGAGAATCATCTTCCCCTCGACCAAGTACCCGGCGTCGGTGGGTCCCATGCGGTAGTCCGAGAGGTCCAGTCCGGGGTAGGTATCTCCGGCCATGATGACGCGCAGGCAGTCGGCCGGCAGCGGGTACTGGGTCTGGAACGGACCGGACACGACGGCGGTGGCGGAGGGCGCCAAGGATGCCCGCTTGATAGAAAAGCGCCACGTCGAGCGGCCGGCGATCAGCGCGCGGCGAGTGATGTCGTAGGTCGCGTTGATGGCGCGCGCTGCGTTGGAGTTGTCGAGCAGGCTCGTAATCGCCGGCTTGCCGAGGATCTCAAGCGCGACATTGGCAATATCAATCACGCCCGCCATGGCGACCTCGAGGGGTTAAGGTCCGGTGCAGGCCCGCAGTGCAACCCAGATTTTGGACGCCACGGACGCCGTGAACGTGAACGCGCCGAACTCGTTCAGGATCGGCACCGGCGGCATCCAGAAATAGTCGATCGTGGTGTTGCCGGTGATCACAAGGCTGCCGGGCGCGCCCGCCTGGTCGACGAGGCCGGCGATGGTCAGCACCGGCGCGGTCGCGTTGAACTCGACATACACGCCGAGCAGGAACGTGTCGCGCGCCTTGCCTACCGTGGCGGCGCCCAGGATGCCGGCCGCGCAGTTGACTGCCGTCGTGACCGACAGCAGTCGAAGCGAGCTGTAATCTGGGCTTGAGTAGCCGGCCACGGGCTACTCGACGACGTTGGTGTCGCGAAGAAGGTACTGCGTCAGGATCTGGATGATCCAGAGCGCTTCGGACTTCTTCAGCGTGCGGGTGCCCGCGGCCACGGATCCGTCGGTGATCGCGCCGGCCGTCTGGTCGATGCGGATCTCCACGGACCCAGCGGCCGGGGCGTTCGTGCCTGCAACCACCGCCTCGAGGCCGAGCCCCGAGGCGGTGTTGGCAATGGCGAGCGAGTAGCTGACCGCGGCCACGGCTTACGCCACCCAGGTCGACTGCAGCGAGATGTTGCCGGCGGCCGTCGGCGCGGTCGTCGCGGTCATCACGATGTGGAAAAGGTACTCCGGATCGGTCGCGAAGCCGAGCAGCTCCCACAGGCGAAGGTTGACGTTGCTGGCCGAGAAGCCGACCGCGCCGATCGACGGCGAGTAGACGCTCTTCCAGTTGCTGTTCGCCGTCGCGGTGCTGATGCCGGAGCCAAGGATCAGGTTGGCGTTGGGCACGGGGATCGCGCCGGCGGCCGCGACGATCGCGTTGCCGGTCGTCCAGTTACCGCTGGGCGGCGCGCTGTTGGTGTTGCCCGTGGTGCAGTAGTAGACCACGCCGCCGTATTGCACGACGTTGCCAGGCACGTAGGCGGTCGTGGCGTTCCAGACGTTGAGGAACAGGCCGGTGTTCAGCGACTGCTGCGTGTTGCAGTACACACCCAGCTGCCAGACGCCCGCGGTCGTGGCATCGTTCATCATCTGGATGTCTTCGATGCGCCGGCCGGAACCGACAAAGCCGAAGCGGTAGGTCGAGCCGATCGAGTCGGTCGCGCCGGCCGCGGCGGTCGCTACCTGGACGGTGTCGTTGGCACCAGCCAGGTAGCCAGAGGAAAGGACGCGCGGCTGCGCATCGTAGTTCGAGACAAGGGTGGACTTGGTATTGACGACAGCCATTGCAATTTACTCCTGTAGTGACTGGGGACCGGCCCCCTGGTCTACGATTGGATTACCGCGCCCACACCTGGACGACGCGCTTCTCTTCGAGCCGGGTCGCCCCGGCGGTCATGTACACATAGGCCTGCCACGGCTCGGATTGCAGATCGTGGCGCTGGCTGATGTTGGTCGTGATGTCGTTCCAGATGCCGAGGTGCATGCCCTCGCGCTGCCAGACGAAGCACTTGGTGGACGTACCCGCCTGGTCGTCGGTGCCGGTCTGCAGGCGCTCGGAGCGCACGAACTCGATGCCGAGGAAGCGCTTCACGCGACCCTCACCCAGGACCGGCACGTCGTTGTAGTCGCGGCTGACCACCTGCGCTTCGGCCATCAGGTTGTCGAGCTGGCGCGCGCCGGCGACGCACACGAGGCCAGAGTGCGGATCGCCCGGATCCTCTTCCTCGTCGGAGTACGCCTCGTTCTGCATCAGGGTCAGCTTGGCCTGGCGCAGCTTCGCGACGGTCAAGCCCGTGGGCGCAGTGGCGCCCTGCTGCACGGACACGATTGCCGTGGCGGGCAGGGAAATCGAATTCTGCGCGGTGACGCCGGTCTGCGCGACGCCGCCCAGGGCCGCGATGATCAGGTCGTCATACTGACGATTGGCCGCGTTGTGGGCGTTCGAGACGAACTTGCCCTTCGGGTCGATCAGCAGGCGCAGCTTGTCGTAGTTGTCGAACAGCTGCGGCAGGTCGTAGTCGTTGGGGTACACCCACCGGCGATCGGTCGGCGCGTCCACGCGCTGCATCGGGCCGTAGCGCTGCGTGACGGGCTGCATGGCGACGATACCCACCTGCTCGACGGGGCTCGCGGCCTGGCCGACATACTTGTCTTCGGTGACGAACTTGCGCAGCCGGGAGCTCTTCTGCTGGACGAGCTCGTTCAGCATCTTCGCGTACTGCTGAACGTAGAACGTGACGATATTGGTTGACACGGACGATCCTCCGAAAGGTCTACAGAGCGGACTTCTCGAAGGCCTTGTCCCGGGATACGGGGGGCGCTTCTAGCCGGACGGGTCCGGCTTATGCCAGGAGCTTTCTCCTCGTCAGCGGGGGTGAGGTCCTCACCTTGTCCGCGTTCGTAGATTCGACTGTGAGAGGCAATTCGGGCACATGCAAGCCCCCGATCGCACCTGCTCTTAAGCCGGCTTCATGCCGCCGGTGATGATGTCGACCAGCGGCTTGGACTGTTCCTCAAACTGCGACTTCGAAATGGTGCCGGCGACACGCCGCGCTTGCAGCTGTTCAAGGCTGCCCTGCGCTTCGGCGACCGAATTGCCGAACGTCGCGGGCTTGCCTTCGCCGCCGGCAAAACGCGCCTCGCCGTTGCCGGCGCCGAACTTCCACATGACAGACATGAACTTGTCGGTGCCCAGCACCTGCTCCATGCCGCGCAGTTGCTCAGGGGTCAGGCCTCCCACCTGGCTGGACAGGAATTCCTTGCCGCGGCGGGCGAGCTCGACACGCTCCTGGTAGTGCGGGCCCCACGCGCGCTCGAGCTCCTTGACGGCGAGCTCACTGGCCGCGTTCTGCTGCTGTTCGAAGCGCTGCATCGCGGACTGCACCGCGCGCTCGTACCCGGCGGCCAGCTTAGTCGCCAGCGCCGCAGGCACGTTGGCGCCGTGCAGCTCCTTGCGCAGCTCCTCGGTGAACAGCGGATCCGCGCCCGGGGATTTCTCGATGTTCGCGAGGTCGTACTTGTCGGGTGTCTCGGGGACCCCGTTGGCGACGTTCCAGGCTTTCACCAGCGCCGGATCCGGCGGCTTCACCGTGCCGTCCGGGTTCTTGGTTTCGGCCGGGTAGCCCTTCAGCTGCGCCGCGGCGCGCAAGGTCGGCACAATCTGCTCGATCTCGCGGTAAGACTTCGCGAGCTGGAAGGTGTCGGAGAACTTCTTGTTGGCAACGAACTCGCGCACGTCTTTCTGGTCGTCGCCCGTCCAGCTGTCCCAGAACGCCTGGTTGGCGGCCGGCGTGCCAGCGCCGGGCACGGCCGCGGCGGGCGCTGGCGCAGCGCCGGGTGCGGCGGCCGGATCGCCGGCGGCGGGTGCAGGGGCTGCCGCCGGCGCGGCCGCGGGGGCTTCAAGTACCGTTGCTGCTGTAGGCATAATCCGATTCCTTCCAGGTGATGGTTTGGTGAATGGCCTCGAGCACGTCGTAGTGGCCAAGGTTGCGCCAGGTCTGCAGGGCGTCGGTGCGGCCGTGGTCGTCGCACACGTTCTTCGGCAGGCCGCGGCCGAACTTGCGGTGGAGCACGTCGAGGATTACCTGTCCGTGGCGAGTCCGCTCTCCGGGTAATCCGAACACCTCGCGAAAGATCTTGCTCTCTTCCCGCACCCGGGCCAGAAGCCGCGCGCGCTCGACCAGGTTCTGCTCGTCGACAGGTTGCTCTTGCATGAACGGCGGACGCTATGCCGGCCGGCGGGCACTTGCAACCGCACGCATCAGTCGGTCTGCCCGGTGTTGGGAAACGGAAACGGCCGGCGCATCGAGGTCAGCAACATGACTGAGGTGGGCGCGGGAGTAAACTTGCGTTCGATTGCGAACATCTGCTCTTGGAAACCGACGATCGCCGTCACGAATAAAAAATAGGTCAGGGCCGGCTGTGCGACGCCGTTGACGTAGGAAGCCGGCTGTAACCCGGAAACGTAGGCGACGCGCCCCGTCGTGGTCAGCTTCAGCTCCCCGTTGACGTAGACGTTATACCCTGCGGCGCCAGGGCAGGCCGGCCAGGCGATCGTCGCTTCGCCATTCAAATCGTCTTGCACCTCGATGGCAGCCATGAAGAACGTGCCGCCGACCACCGGCACGGTGCCGCTGATATACCCGCCGTCGGCGGTGAATTTCATCGAGTCCGCGGTGACGTTGGTGGCGTCGGCGGTCCAGGCATTGATGGCTGTAATCAGCAACCCGTCGGCATGCGCGACTTGCGAATCCGCCGTAACGGTAACAGCATCAGCTGTCCATAAAATCGCCACGCCTAGCCCATCGTCCAGCTGTTCAGGAAGATGTTGGCGGTCACGCCACCGTTGGTCGCGATGAACCCGGCATAAGCGGTATTGGCGCCGACGATGCCGGGGATGTTCACGGACGAATAGGTTTTCGTGAAATTGCTGGCGCCTTGGGTGAGCTGTACGGTCAGGGTATTGGCGCTGCTGTTGTAGGTGATCGTCTGGACAATGGCGGTGGTCGAGCTGAGATTCACCGGGGAGATCGACACGCCCGCATTGGGCAGCGGGATGCCGTTGGTCGCGTAGGAAATCGTGTTCGAGGCGATGTCCAGGTACAGGCCGATGCTATTGGCAAAGCCGCCCATCTGGCCGGTGCCGGCGCCGAACGTCGTCGACCCGTTGCCCCAGCCTCGACGATACCCGCTGGGGTCCGCGTAGGAAGCCGGGCCGCCGCTGACGTAGGAGCCGCCGCCGATGCCGTCCCAGGCGATATATCCGAGGGCGGTAGGCGTGCCGGTCGTGGTGTTGGCGTAGGTCACGCTGCTCGTGGTCGACGAGGTGGCTGTAAAAGCGTACGAGTTGTACCCGAACGGAGCGACACCATACACGGTCATCGTCTGCCCGACCGGTGGCGCCGTCGCTTGCGGGGCAAAATTCACGGTGACGGATGACCCGGTGGCGCTGATGCTGGTGATCGGCACGTAAGGCGTCGTGTAATTGGACGCCGGCTGCGCCTGGTTCTGGAGCACCCACAGGATGCCGTCGCCTGTGGCGCTGGTCAGGTTGAGGTTGGCCGTGCTGGTGAAATTGCTCGACACCGGTACCGGCAGGCCGTACCACGCTGCTGCGACGCCGGCCTGGCCGCTCGTCCCCAGCACGACCTGGTGGGAACCGTTGATGCTGCCATTACCACTGACGACGATGCCATCGCCAGCGGTGAAGCTGGCAAAATTGATCGGCAGCGTTGTGCCATACAGGCAATTCTGACTCGCGACCAGGCTGTCGGTGTACCCACTTTCCACGGCCACGGCCTGCACCGGCGTATTGGCTGAAATCGTGAACGGCCCGGTGTACAGGCTTGAGGCGGTCGTCGGTGGCAAGCCGTTGGTGCTGTAGTAGATCGACGCACCCGAAGGGCCGCTGATGCTGACCGTCGGGCTGGTGTAGCTGATGGTGGGCGTGGTCAGGCGCGCGTTGAATCCCGTCCCGAACGTCCACGACTTCAGTTGCTGCGGCTGCGAGGATCCGGGCGGGTTGCCCGCGGTAAATCCCACGTAGGCGGTAGTCGTGCCTGACGATGCGGTCGTGTTTATGACGTTCAGCAGATTTACGGGCCACGTAATGCGCGCCTGGGCCAGCGTGGTCTGGTCTTTCAGGACCAGGGTCAGCAGCGTGCCGTCGTAGACGATCGTGCCTTGAAACGTATTTCCGTTGCCGAGGTTGATCCCGTAGGGATTCAGGTCCACCTGCGGGAGCATGTAGGCGTAATCGCCGCCGTTGATGTATAGCCCGGTAGAGCTCGGGTTGCCGCCCGAAGTATAGGTGTATTTCGAGCCAATACCGAAAGCATCGAACTTGATGGCGATCGAATTGCCGACGGCCATCTGATTGGGACCGATGCTCGGACTGTACGCGCCGAAGCCACCCATGTTGGCGTCTGAACCCGCTTTAAGGCCGGATGCATCGACGAAGGTGTTAGTCGCGTTATAAAACCCGTTGCTGGTCGTATTGCTGTTCTGCACCACAAACGCCATGACGCCGCTGCTGGCGTTGGCGGCCAACGTCGTGCCCGAGGTCGGGCTGAAGGTGAACGTGGTCGTAAAGGTGCCGATACTCTGCAGCGTGTTGTACCAGTCAGCACCCACCGTATGCAGCGGGGTGGTGGGCGTGAGCTGGATTACGGATCCGCTGATCGCTGAGGATTGCGTCTGCGAGAGCTGCGTGGAGCCGGCACCGATGTTCGCCGAGCTGAAGCTTGAGAACGAAAACTGCTGCGAGTAGTTGCCGCCCACGATGGCGACCGGACTGCCGCGCGGATTGCGAGCAAAGCCGTCGCCGGCGACGCTTAGCAGCAACGACGCCGCCACACTGACCAGGGCAGCTGATTTCAATATCTTGATCATGTGAGTCAGCGCCTCAGTAATACGAAATCACGTAGATGATGCCCGGGCCGCCCGCGCCGCCAGCGCCAGCGGCAAACCCCGTAATAGCCGATCCGCCACCGCCACCACCGCCGCCGATGGCCCCGACGCCACCGGCGCCAGCGGCAGCCGTGACGCACGAACCACCACCACCCCCGCCGGCGCCGGCAAACATCAATCCCGTCGTAGCGCCGCCGGCGCCGCCCGCCGTGCAGTTGGCTCCTGAATTGCCGCCGTTGTTGTGGTTGGCTGCGTTCGCGCCGCCAGACCCTCCGATAAACGCTGCGGCGGCGGCTGACACGCCACCACCGGAAGCGCCGCCAGAGCCGCCGTAGTTGCCGCTCCCGCCGCCCGATCCGGCGGCGCCAGAGTTGCCGCCAGCGCCGCTACCCGTGCCGGCGTAGTTGCCCTGCCCATAACCGCCCGTGGCACCAGTCGAACCACCGCCCGCACCGCCGCCGCCGCCAGATGCGCTCGTGGAACTGTTGCCGCCGATGATCTGACCTGCGCTGCCGCCGCCGCCTGAGGTCGTCGCTGACTGGCCACCGGCGCCGCCGCCGCCGCCCCACCCATAGCACAGGGAACCGAAGCTGCTGGTATTGCCACCGCCGCCGTTGCCGCCGACGCCTGCAGACCCTGCCGTGCCGGCCGTACCGGCGGCGCCAACGGTAACGGTTTGGGTTGACCCTGCCGCCGCAGCCGTCATCACGCACGAGTTCCAATACCCGCCGCCGCCTCCGGCGCCACCGCTCGTTGCAGTGCCGCTGGCAATCTGCGCGCCGCCGCCGCCGCCGCCTCCACTGCCGATCGCAATCACCTGTACTGCGACAGGACTCCCGACGACTGTCCACGTGCCGCTGCTGGTGAACGTCTGAATATTGGTCTGCGCCCCGGACCCCAACAAGTTGGCCGTAATGGTCCCGGTGCCTGTCGTGCCCAGGCTGGCGCCGCTGCCCACCAGCATGGCGGCCGCGGTGTTGGTGCCACCGGTCAAGGCGGAGAATGACCCGCCGCCGCCAGATCCCAATGCGGTGCACGCGCTGACCTGGTAGTTGGTGCCGTCCGAGGTAATGGTGCAGCCCGTGTTCGCTGCCAGCGAAAGGGACGAAGACCCGTTGATGGTGGATGTGGTAGGCGTAATCGCCAGGGAACCCGATCCCTTGTTCTGCACGTCGAAGCTGTAACCGGCCGTATATCCGGTGGTCGTGGCGACGGGCAACGTCCAGGTACTGGCCGAAGAATTGGCCTGCGTCAGCAGCTTCCCGGAATCGGACACTTGCAAGGTGTAGCTGGTGCCGGTCTGGGCGTTGACCGATTGACACGTCGTGAGGCTGGTCGAGGTGCCGCAGAGATTACCGGCAAGCGCCAAGATCGTCGGCACGCCGGCGATTGAGGTGCCATTACCCAGGACCGACTGCGCGCCGATGTTCGGCAGGTTGAGGTAGGTCGACAGGCCGGTCGCCGTAATGGTCCCGGTACCAGAGGTCGTCAGGCTCGCGCCGGTACCGACCACCATGGCGGCCGACGTATTGGTGCTGCCGGTGATGGTGCTGAAAGACCCGCCGGGCGGAGATGACCAGGTACCATCGCCACGCCAGAATGTGCTGCTCGACGCGCTGGTGCCGCTGTTGAGGTTGGCGACGGGCAAGTTACCGGTGACGCCGCTGGACAACGGCAACCCGGTGGCATTGGTCAGCGTGCCGCTGCTTGGGGTGCCGAGCGGACCGCCGGAATAAACCAGCGTCTGTGCCGCGGGGATGTTGGTGTTATTTACCGACGTAACCCCAGACAGGTTGCTGCTGAACGATGGTGCGGAATTGATGCCGTTGGAGGCCAGCGCCTGACCCGGGTTGCCGATCGTAGGCAGGGGGCTCAACGTGGTGCCGAGGTTGGCGTAGTACGGCAGGAAGCCCTGAAACCCAGAATTGATCGTGCCGGATCCGCCAGCGCCGGAAGCGGCAATGGTGTAGTTCGGCCAGGTGCCGGTGACCGTGACGTTGGTGCCTGCGGTGATGGTGCCGGACAACAGCGGCCAGAGCGTCGTGATGTCGCCGTTTAATTTGCCGAAAGCCAACCAGGCAGCATCGCCACCGCCTTGGCCTTCGTAACTCCCGCCAGCGATGCTGCAAGGCGTGCCGCTGGCACACTGGACCAGCTGCTGCGCGCCGGCTTCGGTAGCGCCCAGAAGCGCGAGGAGGAAAAGCGATCGGATCAGGGTTTTCATGCTGCGGCCACCGTGGGGGCGCCGGGGGAGGCGCCAGTTGGAGAAGAGGATGCGAGCTGCGCTGCCTGCGCAAGGTTTTTGGCGCCGATCGCGACCTGCGGCGCCTGCTGGACCATCTGCTGTTCCTGCGCCTGCTGCGCAGCGTGCTCGAGGAGCTGGTTGACCTCGCCCTCGGTGCGCAGCAACTTGGCCGGGCAGCCGCGGATGAGCGCCATCTCGCGGGCCGCCTCGTGGAAATCCATCAGGAACTTGACCGTCGGGTCGAGGTTCGCCAGCTGCGCCATGTCCTGCACCGTGTTCATGATGGAGGTGCCCTCCTCGGCGCGCAGCGCCCGAGCCAGCGGGCTCGTGTACTCGATCCGCATGCCGCGGGGCGATCGCAGGAGCTCGGGCGGCGCGGGCGGCAGCTGGCCGGCATCGGTAAGGATCTGCAGCTCCCGATGGATCAGCGGCCCAAGGAATTCGGACTGCTGGCGCCCCATCGCCGGCGCGATCAGCTCGCCTTTCTCCTGGGCGCGCAGCAGCGCCTCGGTGGCGGTCATGTTCGGGTTCTGCACCAGGATCTGGAACAGGGTGTTGAGGAACGTGTCGCGGATGGTCGAGCGCACATCGTCCATCAGCTCTTTCTGGACTTCGAAGTTGCCTTTGGACTCGAAGGGTACGGCCAGCGGCTTGCCGTCGCCGGTCAGCATCCCGTAATTGATCGCACCCGGGCGCTGGTTGAACGCCTGAATGATCGACTCCTCGGCCAAGAGCAACGGCGGGTCCACGGCCTTTTGCCCGAGGCGCAGGCTGGTCTTGACCATCTCGTTGGCCGTGCGGATGTCTGGGAGGCAATCCACCGCAGGACCGCGGCCGTAGTGCTCGCGCGGCGCGACGCGGTAGCGGCCGATCGACACGGGGAACGTGCGGTACGCGCTGCGCTCGACGACCGACTTGTCGCCCAGGTACACATACCAGCATTCGAACCGCTTGCCTTTGTCGCCGTAGCTGTCGGGCTGCCACTCGTGGTTCGGGCGGATGGCGTGCAGGAATTCGATTTCGGTGTACGGGCTCTTGGCGAACATCTTCGCGATGCCGAGCGGTACCGCGTCCTTGCCCCAGTGTTGCACCGCCTGCTTCGCCGAGTACTTGAACTTGCGGTAAACCGTGTCGACCTGCCCTTGGTGGTTCAGCGCCCAGCAGACCTCGGACAGCGGCATTGAACGATATCGCAGGCACTTGCCCGGGACCTCGTCGGTGTAGAGCGCATTGTTGCCGAACGCGCCCAAGCTCATGTAGCACTCGTCGGTCTGGCTCGCGAAGTTGGCTTCTGGGTGGTAGCGCGCCGCGAACAAGATCTTGTTGACCTGGTCGAGGTATTTCTGCACGGCGGAACTGTCGTTCAGCTCCTCATCGCCCGCCATGAGCTTGTGCCACACCTGGCTGCGCGGCGTCAGCATGGCCTCCATGGCCGCCGCGAAGCGCTGGTTGGCCGTGATCGCCGTCGAGTCGAAGATGCGGGTGTTGCGGTTGACGCCCTCGGAAAACTCGCCGATGAAATTGTCCCAGGCCGGCATGACGTACTGCGCCGCCGTGTTCCATAGGTTTCGGAAGTTGGCTTGCTGACTCCACAGCAGCTCCCAGTGATCGACCAGGCTGTTGGCGTCGTCGCTCATTGCAGGCGGTCCTGGCGCAGGATGCCAATGCCTATCAGGCAGCAGTCATCGAGGATCGGCCACGGGTTGCCCTGCGCCTTGGCCACGCGCACGTCGGCGACGAGTTGCTCGTGGTCCGCGTAGAACCCCAGACCGCCGGCGGCCATGTAGTCGAGTAGCTCGTAGGCCTCGGCGGTCGACAGCACCACGGCAAATTGCGTCGGCTTCACGCCGAGGTGCCCGGCATGACGGATCAGGCTGTGCGCCTTGGCGATTGCGGCGATCACGTGCCGAGCTGCGTCTTGCCGCTGACCGGCTGCGAATTGCTGGCGCCGGCGAAGATGTTGGCCAGCACGCCGCGGCGGTTGCGCAGCGCGTCGGTCTGAGCCTGAGCCGCGTTCAGCGCGTCGTTCTGGTTCGGCACACCGGGCGGCGGCGGCGTGTTGTGGGAGGGGTCGTACCACGTCTTGATGTGGCCGAGCTCCTGGCCGAAGGTGCGCGTGAGCGTGTGATAGACCCCAGACATGCGATCCTCGAGGAGCAGACGATGCGCCGGAGCTTCACCAAGCTGGCGGGCACAATCAATACACCGCCTCGAGGGTGTAGCCGCGGTACAGGACGCACCGGGGATACGCGTGCCCCTCGGGTGGGTCCGGCCGGTCAAGAGCGCGGTACATTTCGCGCGCCGTCAGCCGGACCTTGATGTTCGAGCTATCGCGCGGCCGGACTTCTTTCCGAAAATCGACCAGGCGGTCGATGACGCGTCGATCGTGGTGGCGGTTCTCCGTCACGGCCGGTCGATCGTGCTGCCGTCTTCCATGCCGCGCAGTATCTGCGCCTGAGTCGCGGCGAACGCCGCTGCCTGGTGCGCCTCCATCACGCGCAGGTCGTTGGCGGCATCGGACACGCCGTGCCAGTCGCCTTCCTCGACCTTCATCTTCAGGTAGGCGATCAGCGCCTTGTGCTTCTCGTTATGGTTCATGACAGATTCCTAAGTCAGTGAATACGCGGGGCGCGATCGTTTGCCGCCCAGCGTGCCCCGCAGCACGACGCGACCTTCACCGAGGCCCAGCATCCGATACTGGTCGGCCTCGCAGACGTGGCTCACGGAGTTTTTTTCCGGCTTCTCGTGGAAGCGCTCGTCGCCCACCACCTGCACGCGCTTGTAGCGGTACTGGCCGGCCATACCGCGTCGCAGGGTAGGGCAGCCCTGCGGGTGCACTTGAAACCCGGCCTCGCCGTCGATGAGCCGTACCATGGCCTGCGCGTGCGCCTCGCGGCGGATCACCGGGTCATTGGTCGAGGCGGGTTTCGCGTCCAACCCGTTGGCCTTCAGGATCTTGAAACAGGTCTCATCCGAATTGGTCTGGCTGTCGGCCATGCCCGCCGGGTCGCCGGTGATGCTCTCGATCTCAAAATTGCTGCAGTACTGGTTCAGGAACCCCTTGAGTGTGTCGGCGAATTGTTTCGCCCCCATGTGCTCAGTGACAACTTCCCAGCGCACGCGGTGGATGCCTGTAAAAGACCGCTGCCCAATGGAAGCAGCCGGCGTGAGACCGAAGTCGATGCCGACCGAAATGGGGAGCCGGGGATTCAGCTCGAACTCGCGGACGTGCAGGTGCTCACGAAACTGTGGGTAGACCGGGCGGCCGTCCTGGACGAATCCATATTCGCCGCGGATATAGACCTTCTTCCATTCCTCGGTTTTACCGGCGCTGGCCTTGGCGTAGTAGTCGCTGGGCAGGTTGGCCAGGTTTTCGGCGTCCGGGGAGTTGGCGTCCGGCTGTGCCAGGAACATGAACAGCTTCTGCCGCTTCTTCAACAGCCCCGCCTCGCGCATCGACTCCTCGGCCTTGGTCACCGACTGGTTCAGCTCGGCGTTCTTCTGGCTGGTCATGTCGTGCTCGGCCAGCACGTACCACCAGTGATCCACCTCCGGCGGGTTGGTGTCCATGATGATCTGAGGGTTGATGCAGCCGCCGTCCCGCTTCGGCGGGAACCGGCCCACGCGGCCCGTCAGGCCGTCGATGATGGCCTTGGGAATCTCGCGGGCCTCGTTGATCCACGCCCAGGTCAGCTCAAGGGAGAGGAGCTTGCGCACGTCCTTGGGCCGGTCCAGCGCGATGAACATGACCTCCATGTCCCGCTCGTTGTCGATGATGTGGTGGGTGGGTGGGCCCGACGCCTTCCACTTGCCGATGTTCTGCGGCACCCACTGGTGCCAGGTCTTGATCGTGGTGGTGACGAGCTCGGGGTAGGTGTTGCGGATGATGGCGCCGCGGCTGTGGCGCCGGCCGTCCTTCTGCACCGGCTGCGCGTCGCTGATCATCAGACACTTCATGACGCAGCCGGTGGACTTGCCTGAGCCGATCGGCCCCCGGATCCCCGTGACGAAACTGTCGCTCAGCAGCAGCTGATCGACGGTTACGCCCGGGGATCCGTACTCGTAGTTGATCATCTGACCCGGGCCTGCACCGGCGGACTGGGCTCGTTGTCGCGTTTCACCAGAGTGTTCAACGTGACGCGCAGGTTAGATCGCACGCCGCCCAGCAAATCATCAAGTTCCGCCACCTGCGCGCCCAGCAGAGGCACCAGCCCCACCGGACGCGGCGGTGTCGGCAATTCCTCAGTCACATCAGTACCGCGCAGCACTGCCAGCACCTGGTCAGACAACGTAAAGCACTGCTGCACGTTGTCGCGCAGCGCGTTCAGCTGATAAGAAATGCCCTCTACCGTGAGCTCCGGCGCCTGCGAGCCCATTGGAATGCGGCCGGTGTTCTCGGCCAATACCCGTGTCTGGCCCTCGCTCATGGCGTCACCTCTTCCGACACCTTCACCGAGTTGACCAAGTCGGTCGCGGTCTGGTGATCCGCCAAGTTGCTGGCGATCAGGTGCACGCCGTGATCGGTCGGCGCCAAGTCGCGCAGGATCGGCACGCGCTGCAGGGCGCCCAGGAAGTCGGCGATCGCCTCCTTGAAGTCGCGCGCTGCGATCTTGGCCAGCGCCTCGACTTTTAGCACCTCGAGGTGCGCCAGCGCCTCGGCGCGGGTCAAGATGCTCTCGGGAGCGGGCGCCTCGGGTGCAGCGGCGGCGGTCGGTTGGGTGGTCTGTTCGTCGGTCATCGTCATCTCCTGATGGGTGGAAAAATCAGTAGCCGCGCGGGCCGCGCTGCTTGGCAAACCGCTTCAGCAATTTGTCGCCCGACGCGCCGCGACACCCTGCCGCCCGCCGCCGGCGATAAGTGAAATGAATCGGCCCGACAGGGCGCGTCAAACTGAAATGGCGCAGCCGCGGCGGTTCCGACAGCGCCAAACCCAGCGACAGCTCGAGCAATCGGTCCCAAGAGGTGGCGGCGCGCAGCGCCATGAGCATCAAATCCGGACTGGGCGTGGTCATGTAAACCTCGGTTTGGCAGTCGCTGCGGCGGCCGATACGGTGGTGTGGGTGGTGCCGGGCGCGGGGCGCTTGGAGCGGGCGTAGAGCCCGGTGCAGCGGCGCGAACAGATC